>NZ_JAMYUV010000006.1:0-257959 GCF_040323405.1 Mesorhizobium sp. M0048
TCATTGAAATGAAGGCCTGAAGCGGCGGCGAGGTCGGCGACCAGCCGCGAAGCGAGGATGTCGCCGCGCCCGGCATGCGCGGCAAGCTGCATCGTCACGCGAGCCGTCAACCCCGTCGGCGGCCCACGCAACTCGACCTCGCCGACATGCACGCCCTGCGCGCTGGCGATGCCGATCTCCTGCGCCGCATCGCGCAGCGCCGCCGCGCAGCGTACGGCCCGCGCCGGGCCGTCGAAGCGCGCCATCAACAGCTCGCCATGCGTGCCGGCCGGTCGGCCGCCATGGCGCCCGACCGTAAGCCGCCATGTTTCCTGAAAACGTCGGCTGCGCTCGCTCCACATGCGGTCGCCAAGCCGCGCCGTGTCGTAGATCCGGGTGACCAGCAGTGCAGCCAGGACGCGCTCGGCCTCGGCAACGGCGCGCGCTCCGGTCAGGAATTCCTCGATCAGATCGGCCACCCGGTCGACATCGCCGGTCCAGATCGGGTGGTCGCGCCCGGGCACCTCGACCAGCCGCGCATTCGGGATCTTCCTTGCCAGGAAGCGGCTGGCCTCCGGGTCGACGCGCGCATCGTTGCGGCGATGGACCAGCAGCGTCGGTGCGCTGATCGCCGCCAGCACGCCGCGCACGTCGATAGCCGCATTCATGCGGGCCAGGGCGATTGCCGCGGTCGGGCTCGCCGACAGCCGCTCGAAGCGCGCCCACCATGTGGCGAAACGCGGATCGTCGACGCGGCCGGGCGCGAAATGCGGCAGGGTGGCGCCGGTGCCCCATGCGGTCTCCGCCGTCGCGATGAACGCCTCAAGGCGTTCCGGCGGCATCACCCATTTGTGGAAATGCGCATAGCCGCCATAAAGCGCCAGCGCCCGCGTCCGCTCCGGGTAGGTGGCGGCGAACAGCATTGCCATCGGCGCGCCTTCCGAAGCCCCGAGCAAGGCGGCGCGGCCGCTGCCTGCGGCATCCATCACCGCGCGCACATCGTCCATGCGGGTTTCGAGGCTGGGCAGATGGTGGGCATCGACGCGATCGGACAGACCGGTGCCGCGCTTATCGAACAGGATCAGCCGTGAGAACGCGGAAAGCCGCTTCAGCAGCCGGCTGTAGCCCTCGTCTTCCCAGTGCAGATCGAGATTGGAAATGAAGCCCGGCACCAAGACGAGATCGAACGATCCCTGGCCGACCACCTGATAGGCGATCCGCACGTCGCCACTGAGCGCGTATCGAGTTTCGATCAGCCTCACGAGTTGTCCGCCCGACCCGACGATTTCTTATCGCCGGATCATAGCAGAGGCGCGCAGCTTGCGGCAGGTGAAACTTTAGAGAGCGTGAATGTGGGCCCGCGGCGCCTACTTCTGTGACGCGGCGGTCGTCTCGGTGTTCGCTCCGCCAGCGCTGAAACCTGCGCCCTCCGGCGCACCCGGCCGCTTGATCCTGGGCGCGGCCGCGACGACAAGCTCGTTGAACCCCTCGCGCCCGCTGTCCAGCATCTCGAACAATTGCCGGCGCATCCTCGGCTCCCAGAACTTGTTGATGTGCTCGGCGATGCCAGCAATGCCTTGCTCGCGCGGCTTGGAGTGGAAAAAGGCGGCGATCTGGTTGGCCATGCGAACCAGCTTTTCGCTGGTGCTCATGAGGTGGCCCTCGTCATGCGACATGCTTGGCAACTCCGGAAACCACGCGGTCAGGATGGGTGAAAATATCGAAATCGTCGCCGCGCACCAGCGCCACCAGCGTCATGCCGGAATCGTCCGCGGTGCGGATGGCAAGTGCGGTCGGCGCCGAGACGGCGATGATGACGGCCGAGCCGATCGCCGCGGTCTTCTGCACCATCTCGACCGAAACGCGCGACGTGACGACGACGGCCCCCGACCTGCCGTCGATACCGGCTTTGGCCAGCGCGCCAGCCAGCTTGTCCAGCGCGTTGTGGCGGCCGACATCCTCACGCGCCATGACGATGCCCTTGCCGGGGAGGTAAAAACCGGCGGCGTGGACGGCACCGGTCTCGGCGTGCAGCGGCTGCAGCTTCGACAAAAGCTTGACCGAGCGGACGATGTCATCGGCCTGAAGTGTAAGTTGCGACGCACCGACCGGGTTTACCGAGCGCATCGCCTCCTCGATCGATTCGATGCCGCACAACCCGCAGCCGACCGGGCCGGCCAGCCGTCTGCGACGCGCTTCGAAGCGGGTGTTGGCGCTGTCCTTCAGCCGGATCTGGATGTCGATGCCGGCACCGTGATCCTCGACCTCGATCGCTTCGATTTCGTCCGGCGAGGCAATGATGCCTTCGGTCAGCGAGAAGCCGAGCGCGAAATCCTCGAAATCAGCCGGGCTTGCCATCATCACCGCATGCGTGGTGCCGGCAAAGGAGAACGCCACCGGTGTCTCTTCCGGCACCATCCGGTTGGCGGCCGCGGTGCCGCCCGCGCGGCGCGCCAGCCGCGAGATCTGCGCAATGGCTTTGCGGCGCGCGGTCAAGGACTACTCCGCCGCTTCCAACTTCGCGATGCGGCGGCTTTGCTTTGCCTGCTCGTCATAGTCGCGCTGCCATTCCGACGGGCCGTTGGATGCGCCCACCTGCACCGCGGTCACCTTGTATTCCGGGCAGTTGGTCGCCCAGTCGGAGAAGTCGGTGGTGATGACGTTGGCTTGGGTGTCGGGATGGTGGAAGGTCGTATAGACGACGCCTGGCGACACCCGCTCGGTGATCAGCGCGCGCAGCGTCGTCTCGCCGGAGCGGCTGGTCAGCCGCACCCAGTCGCCGTCGCGCAGGCCGCGATTTTCGGCGTCGTGCGGATGGATCTCCAGCCGGTCCTCGCTATGCCAGACCACGTTCTCGGTACGCCGGGTCTGCGCGCCGACATTGTATTGCGATAGGATGCGGCCGGTGGTCAGCAGCAGCGGGAAGCGCGGCCCGGTCCTTTCGTCGGTCGCGACGTATTCGGTGCGGATGAACTTGCCTTTGCCGCGCACGAAGCCGCCAATATGCATGATGGGCGTGCCCTCCGGCGACTTCTCGTTGCAGGGCCACTGCACCGAGCCCACTCTGTCGAGGAGGTCAAAGGAAACGCCGGCGAAGCTCGGCGTCGTCTTGGCGATCTCGTCCATGATCTGCGACGGATGCGTGTAGGTCCAGCCGAGGCCGAGCGCCTTGGCGAGCTCCTGCGTCGCTTCCCAGTCGGCATAGCCGCATTTCGGCTCCATTACCTTGCGCACCATGTTGATGCGGCGCTCGGCGTTGGTGAAGGTGCCGTCCTTCTCGAGGAACGTCGAGCCGGGCAGGAACACATGCGCGTAGTTGGCCGTCTCGTTGAGGAAGAGGTCGTGCACGACGACGCATTCCATCGCGGCGAGACCGGCGGCGACATGCTTGGTGTCGGGGTCCGACTGCAGGATGTCCTCGCCCTGCACATAGAGCCCCTTGAACGAGCCGTCGACGGCCGCATCCAGCATATTGGGGATGCGCAGGCCGGGCTCGTCGTCGAGCTTGACGCCCCACAGGCTCTCATAGATGGCGCGCACCGCGTCGCCTGAAATGTGGCGATAGCCGGGAAGCTCGTGCGGGAACGAGCCCATGTCGCAAGAGCCCTGCACATTGTTCTGGCCGCGCAGCGGGTTCACGCCGACGCCCGGCCGGCCGATATTGCCGGTCGCCATGGCGAGGTTGGCAATGGCGATGACGGTGGTCGAGCCCTGGCTGTGCTCGGTCACGCCGAGGCCGTAATAGATCGCGCCGTTACCGCCGCGGGCGTAGAGCCGCGCCGCGCCGCGTATGTCGTCGGGATCGACATTTGCAAGCTGGCCGATCACTTCCGGGCTGTTTTCCGGCAGCGCCACGAACGATGCCCAGTCCTGGAACTCGTCCCAGTCGCAGCGCTCGCGGATGAAGGCCTCGTCGAACAGGCCCTCGGTGACGATGACATGGGCAAGTGCGGTCAGCATGGCGACGTTGGTGCCCGGCTTCAGCGGCAGATGGAACTGCGCCTCGACGTGGGCCGAGCGCACGATGTCGGTGCGGCGCGGATCGAGCACGATCAGCTTGGCGCCCTCGCGCATGCGCTTTTTCATGCGCGAAGCGAACACCGGATGCGCATCGGTCGGATTGGCGCCGATCAGCAGGATCACGTCCGTCTGCTCGATCGAATCGAAATCCTGCGTGCCGGCTGAGGTGCCGAAGGTCTGGCCGAGACCATAGCCGGTCGGCGAATGGCAGACCCGGGCGCAGGTGTCCACATTGTTGTTGCGGAAGCCCTGCCGGACAAGCTTCTGGACGAGGTAGGTCTCCTCGTTGGTGCAGCGCGAGGAGGTGATGCCGCCGATCGAGGTGCGGCCGTACTGATATTGGATGCGGCGGAATTCATTCGCCGTGTGGGTGAGCGCCTCTTCCCACGACACTTCGCGCCACGGATCGCTGACCCGCTCGCGGATCATCGGCTTCAGGATACGGTCCTTGTGCGTCGCATAGCCATAGGCGAAGCGGCCCTTGACGCAGGAGTGGCCGTGGTTGGCCTTGCCTGCCTTGTAGGGCATCATGCGGATGACCTCGTCGCCCTTGACCTCGGCCTTGAACGAGCAGCCGACGCCGCAATAGGCGCAGGTGGTGACGGTCGAGCGCTCGGGCAGGCCTTTCGCCAGCACGGTCTTCTCCCTCAGCGCATCGGTCGGGCAGGCCTGCACGCAGGCCCCGCAAGAGACGCACTCGGAATCGACGAACGCCTCGTGCAGGCCGGCCGAGACCCTGGATTCGAAGCCGCGGCCCTCGATGGTCAGCGCGAACGTGCCCTGTACCTCCTCGCAGGCGCGCACGCAGCGCGAGCAGACGATGCATTGCGCCGGATCGTAGGTGAAATAGGGGTTGGATTCATCGCGGGCGATATAGTCGATGGTCAGCGAGCCATGGCCGGGCGCCACGCCGTTTTCCTGCTTGACGTGGTTGCGCCCGTCCACGCCATAGCGGTTCTCGGTCAGGCCGACCGTCCTGACGACCTTGTCGAACTCGCTGGCGCCGGTGCCGGCCTTCTCGCCCCACGCCACCGGGTGGTCAGAGACGTAGAGTTCCATCACGCCGCGGCGAATGGCGTTCAGCCGGTCGCTCTGTGTGTGCACGACCATGCCCTCGCCGACCGGCGTCGTGCACGAGGCCGGCGTGCCGCCGCGCCCGTCGATCTCGACGAGGCAGACCCGGCAGGAGCCAAACGAATCCAGCATGTCGGTCGCGCACAGCTTCGGGATTTCAACGCCCGCTTCCATCGAAGCGCGCATGATCGAGGTGCCCGCCGGCACCGTCACCGACTTGCCGTCGACTGTCAGCGTTACCTGCTGTTCGGCTTCGGAGGCGGGTGTGCCGTAGTCGATTTCCTGGACCAGCGATTTGATGTCGAATGCCGCGTTCATGCCTTGTCCGCTCCTATTCCGCTGCTTCGGCGACCGGCGTCGGCCGAAAGTCGTCCGGGAAATGGTTGAGTGCACTCATCACTGGATATGGGGTGAAGCCGCCGAGAGCGCAAAGCGAGCCGAACTTCATCGTGTTGCAAAGGTCGGTGACCAGTGCGATCTGCTTTTCCGGTTCGATGTTCTGGGCGAGCCGGTCCAGCACCTCGACGCCACGCGTCGAGCCGATGCGGCACGGCGTGCACTTGCCGCAGCTTTCGATAGCGCAGAATTCCATGGCAAAGCGTGCCTGCTTCAGCATGTCGGCGCTGTCGTCGAAAACGACGATGCCGGCATGGCCGATCAGCCCGTCCTTGGCGGCAAACGCTTCGTAGTCGAATGGCGTGTCGAACAGGGCGCGCGGGAAATAGGCGCCGAGCGGGCCACCCACTTGCACAGCCTTGACCGGACGCCCGGTCGCCGTGCCGCCGCCGATATCGTCGACTATCTCACCCAACGTCATGCCGAACGCCGCCTCATAGAGACCGGGATATTTGACGTTGCCGGCAATCTGGATCGGGATGGTGCCGCGCGAACGGCCCATGCCGAAATCCTTGTAGAAGGCGGCGCCCTTGTCCATGATCACCGGCACCGAGGCCAGCGAGATGACGTTGTTGATCACCGTCGGCTTGCCGAACAGGCCCTTGTGCGCCGGCAGTGGCGGTTTGGCCCGCACCTGTCCGCGCTTGCCTTCGAGGCTGTCGAGCAGCGCCGTCTCCTCGCCGCAAACATAGGCGCCGGCGCCGACGCGGACTTCCATGTCGAATGAATTGGCCGAGCCGAGCACATTGACGCCGAGCACGCCGGCCTTGCGGGCGATCTCGACGGCCTTCTGCATCACCGCCACCGCATGCGGATATTCGGAGCGGATATAGATGAAGCCCTTGGTCGCGCCGGTGGCGATGCCGGCGATCGCCATGCCTTCGATCAGCACGAAAGGGTCGCCTTCCATGATCATGCGGTCGGCGAACGTGCCGGAATCGCCTTCATCGGCATTGCAGACGATATATTTGCGGTCGGCCGACGTATCGAGCACCGTCTTCCATTTGATGCCGGTCGGGAAGCCGGCGCCGCCACGACCGCGCAGCCCGGACTCGGTCACCTGCTTGACGATTTCGGCCGGCGTCATCGCCACTGCATTCTGCAGGCCGTTCAGCCCGCCATGCGCCTTGTAGTG
Organism: Mesorhizobium sp. M0048; assembly: GCF_040323405.1. Taxonomy (NCBI): domain Bacteria; kingdom Pseudomonadati; phylum Pseudomonadota; class Alphaproteobacteria; order Hyphomicrobiales; family Phyllobacteriaceae; genus Mesorhizobium; species Mesorhizobium sp. M0048. The sequence continues at coordinate 6,605 of NZ_JAMYUV010000006.1, forward strand.
ATCGAGCGACAGCGGATCGGTGACGCCGCAGCGCGCAAAGGTCAGCCGCGTCTGCCTCGCCAGGAATGGGATCTTGTCGGGAGCGCCGAGCCAGCGCTTGTGGTGACCGCCGGTGAGGAAGCCGCAGTCGAACAGGCTTTTGACGTCGGATGGCTTCACCGGCCCATAGGCGACACGGCCATTGGCCGTTGCCACCTCGACCATCGGCTCGAGGAAATAGGCACCGCGCGAGCCGTTACGCACGATCTTGGCCTCGATGCCGCGCTCGGCCAATTCCGCCCGAACCGCCTTGGCAACCTTTTCCGCACCCAGCGCCAGCGCGCCGGAATCGCCGGGAATATAGATACGCGGGATCATGAGCGCACCTCGGCAACGATTTCATTGAGCTTTTCGTCGTCGAGCCGCCCGATCACCTCGCCGTCCAGCATCGCCGACGGCGAGCAGGCGCAAAGGCCGAGGCAATAGACCGGCTCCAGCGTCACCGAACCGTCGCGGGTTGTCTCGTGGAAGCCTATGCCCAGCAATGCTTTGAGCCTGGCGGCAATCGCATCCGAACCCATAGACTGGCAGGCTTCCGCCTGGCAGAGCCTCAGCACATGCCGGCCGGCCGGCTGGCTGCGATAATCGTGATAGAAGGTGACGACGCCATGCACCTCGGCCCTGGAGATGTTCAGCGCCTCGGCGATGACCGGCAGCGCACCCTGCGGCACATAGCCGAACTCTTCCTGTATGCCGTGCAGGATCGGCAACAGCGGGCCTTCGAGGCCTTTCAGCTCGTGGATGATCGCCGCGGTGCGCGATGCGATCTCGGTACTTGCAGGCTGCATCGTCATGCAGCGCCCTCCCTGGTCGTGGCGGTCTTCCGCTAAGTGCTTAGGAAATCAGAGGAAACCCGTTAAATCAATAAAGCCGATCCGTTGCTCGATAGAAATTTTCTATCGTTCGCGGTCACCAGCATTGTCTAGCCTAGCGACGGGTGCGGAAATCGTCCGCCAGCGCCATTGCCTCGTCCAACAGCGCCGAGACCAGCGGCGTGTGCGGTTCGCGCGGCGCCGCCACCAGCCCGACGGTGTGGCTGGCATCCGGCTCGACGATCGGGATAGCCCGGATCGGCTCGGAAAAGCCGAACGTTTCCGCAAGGTTAAGCGGCATGATGGACGACCATTTGCCGGTGCGGATATGCGAGAACAGCACGATCATCGAGTTGGATTCCAATGTCGGCCGCACCTGCACGCCGGCTTCGGCCAGATGCTGGTCGATGATGCGGCGGTTCTGCATGTCCGGCGTCAGCAGGCAGAGCGGCAGCTGACTGAGCTCGGCCCATGTCACTTTGTCGCGGTCGAAATACGGGTTCCCGACGGCGGTGATCAGCTGATAGCGCTCGTCGTAGAGCGGCACGCTGGTGACGCGTCCGAGCGGCTCGTTGTCGAGATAGGTGATGCCGGCGTCGATATCGAAATTGCCGAGCAGCGACAGCACCTCGATCGAGGTCCGCGACAGCACCGAGAAGGTGACGCCGGGGTGTTTTGCCCGAAACGGCGTCGTCAATCGCGCCACCATGGCCAGCGCCGTCGGGATCGCCGCGATGCGGATACGCCCTGACAGGCCGTGACGCGCCGCCCGCATCTCCTCGCGCATGGTCCTGCTATCGCCGACGATGCGGCGCGCCCACACCAGCACCTGTTTGCCTTCCGGCGTCAGTCCCTGGAAACGCGAGCCGCGCAGCACCAGCATCACGCCGAGCTGGCCCTCCAGCTGCTTGATGCCGGCCGAAAGTGTCGGCTGGGTGACGCCGCATACTTCGGCCGCCCGGCCGAAATGCTCTTCCTTGGCAAGTGCTATGAAGAATTCCAGCTTGTCGATCATGCCGTCGGGAGCCTGTCACGGACGATATGTCCTATCGTAGCGCGCAAGGTCGTGGAAATCGCCTTCGGCCGCAAGCCGCCTGTGTAAATCGTCCGCATCCACATCTTTCAGCCGGCTTACTGTTTCCCGCAATGGAATGCGGCGCTATGTGGATCAGACGGGGTCGTGGACTGGACACGACGGGAGACCGAACATGCTGGGCTGGTTCCGCAAGCTTTTGCCGCGCGAAGATCGCTTCTTCGACCTGTTCGAGCGGCATTCCCGCACCGTGGTCGGTGGCGCCGAGGCACTGCAGCAGCTTCTGCAGGGGAACGACATCGATCGCTGGTGTCAGACGATCATCGATCTCGAGGACGAAGCCGATCAGATCACCGCGGAGGTGCTGCTTGCGGTGCGGCGCTCCTTCATCACGCCCTTCGATCGCGGCGACATCAAGGACCTGATCCAGTCAATGGATGATGCCATCGACATGATGCACAAGACCGTCAAGACGGTAAGGCTGTTCGAGAAGAAGGAATTCGACCCGCTGATGCAGGAAATGGGAGGCGTCATCGTCGAGGCCGCCAAGTTGGTGGCCGAGGCGATCCCGCTGCTCGGCAAGGTCGGGGCGCACACGGTGCGCCTCAATGCCATCGCCGAGGAAGTCATGCGCGCCGAAGGCCGGGCCGACGACCTGCACGAGCAAGGCCTGAAGGACCTGTTCAAGCGGCATGGCCGCAGCGACCCGATGGCCTATCTGATCGGCAGCGAGATCTACGGCCAGCTGGAGAAGGTGGTCGACCGCTTCGAGGACGTTGCCAACGAAATCAGCGGCATCGTCATCGAGAACGTATAGTGGAAGCCGCGATAGCCTTTCCCGTGCTGGTCGGCCTTGTCGTCGTCGCGCTGTTCTTCGATTTCCTCAACGGCCTGCACGATGCCGCCAACTCCATCGCCACGATCGTCTCCACCCGGGTGCTGCGGCCGCATTATGCGGTGTTCTGGGCGGCCTTCTTCAATTTCATCGCCTTCATGTTCTTCGGTCTCCACGTGGCGGAGACGCTCGGAACCGGCATCATCGACGCCAGCATCGTCACGCCGGCAGTGATCTTCGCAGCACTTGTCGGCGCCATCGTCTGGAACATCGTCACCTGGCTCGTCGGCATCCCGTCCAGCAGTTCGCACGCGCTGATCGGCGGTTTGGTCGGCGCCGGCGTCGCCAAGGCAGGCACCGGCGCCATCGTCTGGGCCGGGTTGGGCAAGACCACGGCGGCGATCGTGCTATCGCCGGCGGCAGGCTTTCTGCTGGCGCTCGTCCTGATCCTCGCGGTCTCCTGGCTGTTCCTGCGGCAGACACCGTTTGCCGTCGACAGCACCTTCCGCGTCATGCAGTTCTTTTCCGCCTCGCTCTATTCGCTCGGCCATGGCGGCAACGACGCGCAGAAGACCATGGGCATCATCGCCGTGCTCCTCTATTCGCAAGGCATGCTCGGCGCGAATTTTTACGTGCCGCTGTGGGTCGTCATCACCTGTCAGTCGGCGCTGGCGCTGGGCACATTGTTCGGCGGCTGGCGCATCGTCCACACCATGGGCTCTAAGATCACCCGGCTGAACCCGATGCAGGGTTTCTGCGCCGAGACCGGCGGTGCGATTACCCTGTTCGCCGCCACCTGGCTCGGTATTCCTGTATCGACCACGCACACGATCACCGGCGCCATCATCGGCGTCGGCGCCGCCCGCCGCGTCTCCGCCGTTCGCTGGGGCATTGCCGGCAACATCGTGGTGGCATGGATCGTCACCTTGCCGGCAACCGCGGCCATCGCGGCTCTCACCTACCTCGCGGTCGGCCTGGCAAAGTGATGCGAACGGGCCAGCGCCTGGAGCCGCCTCTGGCGCGGCGACTACCTGTCCACAAGGTTCAGGATGTTGCCGTCCGGATCCTTGAACCACGCGACCTTCATGCCCTGGCCGACATGGACATCGCCCTCCAGCGCCAGGCCGGGCATATCGTAGTGCTCGAAGGCGACGCCCTTCGATTTCAACGCCTTGACGATTTTGCCGAGTTCGTCGCCGACCGTCCAGGTCACAGCCGTGGCCTTGTTGGTCCCAGCGAAGTTCGAACGGTAGACGTTGATGGCGGTATCGCCGCTTTCATAGACGATCAGTTCCCCACCCTCATTGTGCACCTCTTTCAGGCCGAGCGTTCCTTCGTAAAAAGCCCTGGCCTTGGCCAGGTCCTTCACAGCGAGATTGGCCGTTGCGTTGCTGTTTGCGAGCATGATTCGTCTCCTTCCCTGGCGGTCATTCCATGTCCACTGAAATAGGTTGCGTTGACGATTTGGCGACGGCCACTCCCGCTGGAAATGCTGTCGTATGGTCGCTTCCTCCCCCAATACGCCGCTGCAACTGTTGGTCCATCGCTTGGTTCTGTTCCGGAACTGCATTATCTGGAGCGGAAAAGTAGAGGAAAAACTCATGCCCGCCGCCCATGAAAACGTGACCAAGGAAATGGTTATCGAGCGCCTGAAGACGGTCAATGGGCCGGATTTCACCGGCAATATCGTCGATCTCGGCATGGTTTCCGAGATTTTCATTGCCGATGCCAAGGTGTTCTTCTCGATCACCGTTCCCGCTGCCCGTGCCCAGGAGATGGAGCCGCTGCGTGCGGCGGCCGAACGTGTCGTCAAGGCGATCCCCGGTGTCGCCGGCGCCGTGGTCGCGCTGACGGCGGAAAAGAAGGGCGGCGGCATGGAGGCGCCGGTTCCGCAAAGACCGGCTCAGAGGCCCGCTCCACCAGCCGCACCTGCCCGTCCCGCCCCACAGGCGCCTGCCTCGCACAGCCAGGGCAAGCGCGGCGTACCCGGCATCGAGGCCATCATCGCCGTCGCTTCCGGCAAGGGCGGCGTCGGCAAGTCGACCACCGCGGTCAATATCGCCCTTGGGCTTGCCGCCAACGGGCTGCGGGTCGGCGTGCTCGATGCCGATATTTATGGCCCTTCCATGCCGCGTCTGCTCAACATTCGTGGCAGGCCGCAGACCGTCGACGGCAAGATCCTGAAACCGATGCAGAATTATGGCCTCAAGGTCATGTCGATGGGCTTTCTCGTCGATGAGGAGACGCCGATGATCTGGCGCGGGCCGATGGTGATGTCGGCATTGACGCAGATGCTGCGCGAGGTCGAATGGGGACCGCTCGATGTGCTCGTCGTCGACATGCCGCCCGGCACCGGCGACGCCCAGCTGACCATGGCCCAACAGGTGCCGCTGGCCGGCGCCGTCATCGTCTCGACGCCACAGGACCTGGCCCTGATCGATGCGCGCAAAGGCCTCAACATGTTTAGAAAGGTCGACGTGCCCCTATTGGGTATCGTCGAAAATATGAGCTATTTTCTCGCCCCCGATACGGGAAAACGCTACGACATCTTCGGCCATGGCGGCGCGCGCCGCGAGGCCGAGCGTCTCGGGGTCACCTTCCTTGGCGAGGTGCCGCTCGAGATGGGCATCCGCGAAAGCTCGGATGCTGGCACGCCGGTGGTGGTCTCGAAACCCGATGGCGCCGAGGCGAAAATCTACCGCGACATCGCCGCCAAGGTTTGGGACCGCGTCAATGAAGAGCGCGGCGCGGCCGAGGCTGCAGTGCCGAGCATCGTGTTCGAGTGATGCGGATGTCCTCCCCCAAGGGGACCTTGAGGGGAGGGCGGCCGGAACGGCCGGGTAGGTCCGCGGCGACACGTTCCAGCTTTTCCGGGATAGCGGGCTGACAAACCACGATCCCGACTAGCGCGGAGGCAGATGTGTGTCTATCGCACCAAAGTGCGGATTCGGATGGCGCGTGCCCCTTGCCTGCTCCCGCGCGTTGTCATATCGATTTGTCATACAAATACGGAGACCACGATGGCAGGCGCCCCCACCAGCAAGAAAAAATTTCGCTCGCAGGAGTGGTTCGACAATCCCGACAATCCGGGCATGACGGCACTCTATCTGGAACGTTACCTGAATTACGGGCTGACGCGGGCCGAACTGATGTCCGGCAAGCCGCTGATCGGCATCGCGCAGACCGGCTCGGACCTGTCGCCCTGCAACCGCCACCACATCGAACTGGCCAAGCGCGTGCGCGAAGGCATTGTCTCGATGGGTGGCATCCCTTTCGAGTTCCCTTGCCACCCGATCCAGGAGACCGGCAAACGGCCGACTGCTGCACTTGATCGCAACCTTGCCTATCTCAGCCTGGTGGAGGTGCTCTACGGCTATCCGCTCGACGGTGTGGTGCTCACCATCGGCTGCGACAAGACGACGCCGGCCATGCTGATGGCCGCGGCCACCGTCAACATCCCTGCTATCGCGCTTTCGGTCGGGCCGATGCTCAACGGCTGGCACAAGGGCAAGCGCACCGGCTCCGGCACTATCGTCTGGGAATCGCGCCAGCGCCTGTCGGCCGGCGAGATTGGCTATGACGAGTTCATGGATATCGTTGCCTCCTCGGCGCCGTCGACCGGCTATTGCAACACGATGGGCACCGCCACCACGATGAATTCGCTGGCCGAGGCGCTCGGCATGCAATTGCCGGGCTCGGCCGCTATCCCCGCCCCCTATCGCGAACGCGGCCAGATCGCCTACGAGACCGGAAAGCGCATCGTCGACATGGTGCATGAGGATCTGAAGCCCTCCGACATCATGACCCGTAAGGCCTTCGAGAACGCCATCGTCGTCAACTCGGCGATCGGCGGCTCGACCAATGCGCCGATCCACCTCAACGCCATCGCCCGCCATCTCGGCGTGCCGCTCGACAATGACGATTGGCAGAAGGTCGGCCTCAACATACCGCTCATCGTCAATCTGCAGCCGACGGGCGAATATCTCGGAGAGGACTATCACCATGCCGGCGGCGTGCCGGCCGTGATCGCCGAACTGATGAAGGGCGGTCTGCTGCCCTATCCGGAAGCCACGACCGCTAACGGCAAGACCATCGGCGACAATTGCCGCGGCGCCGTTAACGAGAACCTCGACGTCATCCGCACGGTTGCCGAGCCGCTGAAAGCCAATGCCGGCTTCATCAATCTCAAGGGCAATCTGTTCGATTCGGCGATCATGAAGACCAGCGGCATCTCGCCCGAGTTCCGCGAGCGCTATCTGTCGAACCCGAAGGACCCCGAAGCCTTCGAGGGCAACGCCATGGTCTTCGACGGCCCCGAGGACTATCACGCCCGCATCGACGACCCGGCACAGGGCATCGACGAGCACACCATCCTGTTCATGCGCGGCGCCGGTCCGATCGGCTATCCCGGCGGCGCCGAAGTCGTCAACATGCAGCCGCCTGCCTATCTGATCAAAAAGGGCATCCACGCGCTGGCCTGTATCGGCGACGGTCGTCAGTCGGGCACGTCGGGCTCGCCGTCGATCCTCAACGCCTCGCCGGAAGCCGCCATCGGCGGCGGCCTGGCGCTGCTGAAGACCGGCGACCGCGTCCGCATCGACCTGCGCAAGGGCACCGCCGACATCCTCGTCAGCGACGACGAGATCGCGCGGCGCCGCGCCGAGCTGCAGAACAATGGCGGCTATCACTATCCGAAGCACCAGACGCCCTGGCAGGAAATCCAGCGCGGCATGGTCGACCAGTTTTCCGAAGGCATGGTGCTGAAGCCGGCGGTGAAATACCAGGATGTGGCTCATACAAGCGGCGTGCCGAGGGACAATCACTGACCAGGGTCCATCGCACGGGCCAGCCGTCAGGTCGCCGGTGTTGCGGTCTCCTCATTTCTCCCCGTTAACAGCCCGCTAACGGGGAGAAATGCCCGGCACAGAGTTGGACGCGATCGTTTGTCAAAAACGATTGTCCTGCGATAGCAGGGACAAATGCTTGACAAGCGAGCGTGACAAATCCACGATCATCGCAAGGGGTGCATCGCGACGACCCCGTGAGGCGTCAGCCCAACGTTCGCGTCCAAGCTTCTCTTTCAAGGAGGTGGACGCCATGCCGTCAACAACCGCTATCACTGTATCGCAACTGTCCCGTCTGATTGGGCTGCCGGGTGCACCCGCAATCATCGACGTCCGCATCGATGATGACTACAACGCCGATCCGCGCCTGCTGCCGGGGTCGGATTGGCGTGATTTCAGGACTGTCTCGAACTGGGCTGCCGACTTCGCCGGCAGGCAAGTGACAGTCGTCTGCCAGCAGGGGAAAAAGCTCTCGCAAGGCGTGGCCGCATGGCTGCGCCACGAGGGCATAGCCGCCGAATCGCTCGACGGCGGGTTTGAAGCATGGCGCGATGCCAAGGGCCTTCTCGTTCACGCCGACAAGATACCGCCCGCCGACGCCAAGGGCCGCACCGTTTGGGTGACGCGTACGCGCCCGAAGGTCGACCGCATCGCCTGCCCCTGGCTGATCCGGCGCTTCATCGATCCTCACGCGGTCTTTCTCTTCGTCGAGCCGGCTGAAGTGTCGGCCGTCGCCGATCGCTTTCAGGCCGTGCCTTTCGACATCGAGAACGTGTTCTGGAGCCACCGCGGCGAACGCTGCACCTTCGACACCATGATCCAGGAGTTCGGGCTTAAATCCCAAGCGCTCGATCGCCTGGCCACGATCATACGCGCTGCCGATACTGCGAGCCTCGATCTTGTTCCACAGGCGGCCGGGTTCCTGGCCGCCTCGCTTGGCCTGTCACGGATGTTTCGCGACGATCTGGAGCAGCTCGAGGCCGGCATGCTGCTCTACGATGCGTTCTTCCGCTGGTGCCGCGATGCCACCGAGGAGACGCATAACTGGCCGGCCGCCGGCGCAGTCAGTCTCGGCAAGGGCAAACCATCGTGAGCGCCGTCCTTTCGAAAAAGCCGGCGGAGATCCGGGAGCCGGTTGTGCCGAGCTTCCGGCAGGCCGTGAAGGTCTGGGCGAAAATCGGGGTGCTCAGCTTTGGCGGCCCGGCCGGGCAGATCGCGCTCATGCACAAGGAACTGGTCGAGGAACGGCGCTGGATCGGCGAACAGCGCTTCCTGCATGCGTTGAACTACTGCATGCTGCTGCCTGGCCCCGAGGCCCAGCAGCTTGCCATCTATATCGGATGGTTGCTGCACGAAACGGTCGGCGGCCTTGTTGCCGGCATTCTCTTCGTCGTGCCGGGCGCGCTTGTAATGCTCGTCCTGAGCAGCCTCTATGCGCTCTATGGCGATGTACCACTCGTCGCGGCGCTGTTTTTCGGGGTCAAGGCAACCGTGCTCGCCATTGTCATCGAGGCGGTGATCCGGATCGGCAGACGCGCGCTGAAAAACCCGGTCATGGTGTCGATCGCACTCGCCGCCTTCATCGCCATCTACGCATTGAACGTGCCGTTTCCGCTGATCGTGCTGCTTGCCGGCCTGGCAGGCTGGATCGGCAACCGTAGTGCGCCGGCATTTTTTTCCGGCGCACCACAGGGCAAGGGCGATGTTCCCGACATCAAGGGCGCGGTCGATCTGATGTTCGAGCGCGGCGAACTGACCCACGTCAGGCCGACGCGATGGCATGCGCCGCGCACTTTGGCGATCTGGCTGCCGATCTGGCTCGGGCCTGTTCTGCTCGTCTGGGCTGTCACCGGCCCTGCCAGCGTTTGGACGCAAATCGGTGGCTTCTTCAGTGTCATGGCGGTCGTCACCTTTGGTGGGGCCTACGCCGTGCTTGCCTATGTCGCGCAGGCAGCGGTCGAGTCCTTCGGCTGGCTGGCACCCGGTGAAATGGTCGACGGCCTTGGGCTTGCCGAAACCACGCCCGGCCCGTTGATCCTGGTCTTGCAGTTTGTCGGCTTCGTCGCCGCCTTCCGCCACTCCGGCGCGCTCGCGCCGCTTCTTGCCGGATTGTTTGGAGCGCTGCTTACGCTGTGGGCGACGTTTACCCCATGTTTCCTGTGGATATTCCTTGGCGCGCCTTACATCGAAGCGCTGCGCGGCAACAAGGCACTGTCGGCGGCGCTCGGTGCGATCACCGCCGCCGTCGTCGGCGTCATCATGAACCTCGCTCTATGGTTCGGCTTGCACGTCATCTTCGGCGAAGTGCGCAATGTCGGGCTTGGAATGGACGTGCCGGTGCTTTCATCGATAGACTGGCGCGCGGCGCTGCTTTCCTGTGCCTCGATGATCGCCATCCTGAAGCTGAAGATCGGCATGCTGCCGACGCTTGCCGGATCGGCGCTGGCCGGTGTGTTGTTGCTGGCGGCGAGCGGGTAACGCTCAGCCGCCCATTCTGTCGCGCGGCAGCTTGATCATATCGCCGAAGCGGGCGCGCAATTTGTCGTCGACCGGTTTTGGCACATGGCGCGGGAAGCGTTCGGCAAGCACGCGTTTCTTCTCGATGATCGCCCGTTGCAGGATATCGGGCCTGCCTTTCTCATTCCATTCCTTCGGCGAAAAGCGGTCGCCGACGGCCGGATAGAAATATTCGGTCTGCATCAGCCGCAGCGTCTGCTCGTTGCCCAGATAATGGCCCGGCCCTTTCAGGCAGACATCGGCAATGGTGTCGATCGACAGCGACTCGTCCGTCACTTCGATGCCGCGCACGCAGCGCAGGCAGTGGCCGAGCATGTCATTGTCGATGATCAGGCTCTCCAGGCAGAAGCCGAGCAGCGAGGCATGCATGCCGGCCGACTCATAGACCAGGTTGAGGCCGGCGAGACCGGCCATCACGTCGGTTATGCCCTTTTCGTAGCCGGACTGAATGTCAGGCAGTTTCGAATCTGTCATGCCGGCGGCCGAACCGCCCGGCAGGTCGTAGAATTGCGCCATCTGCGCGCAGGCCGCGGTCAGCACCGCCTGCTCGGCCGAACCCCCCGACATGGCGCCGGTCCTGAGATCCGAGACAAACGGCCAGGTGCCGAAGATCGCCGGATGGCCGGGCTTGATCGCGTTGACATAGATAAGGCCGACGAGCACTTCGGCGACTGCCTGCACCACGGCGCCCGCAATCGCCGCCGGTGCCGTCGCACCCGCCTGTCCTGCCGACAGCAGCAGGATCGGAATGCCGCCCTCGACGCAGGCTTCGAGAACGCCGCAGGCGTCCTCGGCAAACTTCATTGGGGGCACGACGAAGCAGTTCGAATTGGAGACGAAAGGCCGGGCGCGAAAATTCGCTTCGCCGCCCGCGATCGCATAGAGCATATCGAGCGCCGGCTTGACGTTCTCGCGCACGGTAAACGAGGTGCCGACATGCTTCGACGTACCCAAGACGCAGGCGTAGAGCGTGTTGAAATCCATATCGAGCGGGTCGGGAATGTCGCGCGGCACCATCGGCCGCTGGAAGAAATGGATGTTGTCGAGCCCTTCGACCAGGCGCGCGGCATCGTAAATGTCCTGCAGCAGCGACTCGCGATACTCACGCTTTTCGACATCGACCAGATGCACCGCAGCACCAGCCGTGCCGTAATGCACACGCTTGCCCTGGATCACCATGTCGTGCTTCGGATACTGGCCGTGCAGGGTGAAATGCCGCGCCGCTTTCTTGATGGTGTCGAGCACAAGGCCGCGAGGAAAGCGCAGGCGGCCGTCCTCACCGAGGGTCGCACCCGCCTTGGTCAGTGCCTCGATGCAGGAGGGGATGGCATTAGCGAAGCCGACCGTCTCCAGAAGGGTAAGCACGGCCTCGTGGATACGTTCGCAATCATTGCCGCTGAGCGGGCTGTAGCTCCCGCCTTCGAGGCCGGCGCGCACCGGCTTGACGTCGTCGGCAAGCGGTGCCGCCCGCATGGCGCGGCGCGCCTCGCGCCCGCCGGACCGCCGCGAACGCTGGTCTGCGGACACGTCCTGCTTCTCATGGGCCATTGGCATGAAGGCACTCCAACTTTAGCTGCGGAGCGGGCGCGGCGGTTGGTCCACCATCTGCCTGCTTCGTCCCCTATACTCCGACTATGCCGCCGGCATTGGCACAGCCTATGTGCCAGCCGATCCCGTCGCATATGCCAAGGTGCTAAAGAACCGGAGCCGCGCCACATGCGCCGGCTCCGGTCGGGGAAGGGTGATCAAGCCGCTGCCGGCCTGCGTCCAGCTGCCGTCGCCAGTTCGCGGATGCCGGGTTCGATGTGCTGCAGCGCGATCGATGAAATGCCCAAGCGCATGAAACGCGAAGGCTTTTCGGTGCGGTCGAAGAAGCGGTCGCCGGGCTCGATGATGACGCTGCGCGAGGCCGCGGCCTCCGCCAGTCCGCGCGAATCGGTGCCGCGCGGCCCCTCGAGCCAGAGCGACGTACCGCCGGCCGAATCGGTCGAGCGCCACTCAGGCAGGAAGGCGGAAATCGCATGGACCAGACGCTTGCGCCGCTCGTCGAAGGCGCTCGACAGCCGTCGCACCAGCGCCTCGTGATGGCCGAGCGACAGGAAGAGCGCCACGGCACGCTGGTTGTTGGCCGGCGGATGGCGCAGCATGAAGCGGCGTAGCGCCCGAAGCTCGGAGATCAGCCCGGCCGAGGCGACGATGTAGCCGAGCCTGAGGCCGGGAGCCAGCGTCTTCGACATCGAGCCGACGTAGACGACGCGGCCGGACCGATCGAGGCTCTTCAGCGCCTGCTGCGGCGCCTCGTCCAGGAGCTGGCTGTCATAGCCGTCCTCGATGATGATCTGGTTGTGCCGGTTGGCGCGCGCCAGAAGATCCTGCCGCCGCTCCGCCGACAGCGGCACCATGGTCGGGCAATGGTGGCTGGGCGTGACGAAGACGAAGCCGGAATCAGTGGGAATAGCAGAGGTTACGATGCCGGAGTGGTCGACTGGAACCGGCTGAATATCGGCGCCGGCCAGCCGGAAGATCGAGCGTGCATCGGGATAGCCGGGGTCTTCCATCGCCACCTTGGAGCCCTTGGTCATCAACAGCGTGGCCAGCATGTAAAGCGCGTTCTGCGCGCCCAGCGTCACGATGATCTCGTCCGGATTGGCGAAGATGCCGCGCCGCGGCAGCAGCCGGGCCTGGATCTGCTCGATCAGGAGCGGATCGTCGCGGTCGACCATGTCGGATGCCCAGTTGCGGATTTCGAGCACCGCCAGCGCCATGCGGTTGCACTCGCGCCATTCGGCGGTCGGGAACAGCGCCGGGTCGAACTGGCCGTAGACGAAGGGGTAGGACGACTTGATCCAGTTGTCGTGCTTGGCCGGCGGTGGCATGTCGCTCGCTGCGATCTGCCGGCGCGCCTTCCAGTCGATCTCGTTGGCCTGGTCGGGCGCCTTCTGGTGCGGCTTGGCCGGCGTCGCCAGCACCTCGGGATTGACAAAATGGCCGCGGCGCTCGCGCGCCACCAGAAAGCCCTGGTCGACCAGCTGCTGGAACGCCAGCACCACGGTGCCGCGCGCTACGCCGAGTTTTTCCGCAAGAATCCGGCAGGACGGAAGCGGCATCGAAGCCGCGATCTGCCGGTCGAGGATGGCGGCGACGATCGCCTGGCGGATCTGCGCCTGCAGGGTCTGACCGGAGTCCGCCGAAATCCGGAACAGGCCGGACCATATGGCCGTGTCGTTTCGCTGTGGCATGGGAGATGTTCCTCGATGGCCAGCTTTTTTCACTTGGCTGGACCAGTCGAATGTACCGGTGGCACAAGGTGTTGCGCCAATCAATTTTTCTGATCGCTGGGATTTATGCCAGTGATCCTTTGCGCCGGCCCGCGCTGCGCTGCGGCATCGCTGCGCATTGAAACAGATGGAATTCGACCCGATAGTTTGCCGCGACGACACGCGCCGGAAACATCCGGCCTGATAAGATGCACCTCAAGAACCGGAGCGAGGCAGTGGATCAACCGTCCTTTCAAAAGCAGCTCGGCGCGTTGCGCGATCATCGTGCGGCCAAATCGGGCTCGATGCGCGAGGCTTTCGCCGCCGATCCGCAGCGCTTCGAGAAATTCTCCGCCAGCGACGGCGACGTGCTGCTCGACTGGTCGAAATGTGCGGTCGATGCGCGGACGATGGAGTTGCTGGAGAAGCTGGCCGAGGCCGCCGACCTCGAAGGCCGGCGCGACGCGATGTTTGCCGGCAAGAAGATCAATGTCACCGAAGGCCGCGCCGTGCTGCACACGGCACTACGCAACCTGACCGGCAAGGGCATCGTGCTCGACGGCCAGGACGTGAAGGCGGAAGTCCTTGCCGTACTCGACGCGATGGGTGCCTTCGCCGACGCGGTGCGTTCCGGCAAGGCGGCCGGCGCGACCGGCAAGAAGATCACCGACATCGTCAACATCGGCATCGGCGGCTCCGATCTCGGCCCTGCCATGACGACGCTGGCGCTGGCGCCCTATCATGACGGGCCGCGCGCGCATTACGTATCCAATATCGACGGTGCGCATATCCACGACACGCTGAAGGGACTTTCCGCCGAAACCACCCTGTTCATCATCGCCTCCAAGACCTTCACCACGGTCGAGACTATGACCAATGCCGAGACCGCGCGCGGATGGGTCGAGAAGGCGCTCGGCAAGGAAGCGGTCGGCAAGCACTTCGCCGCCGTCTCGACGGCGCTCGACCTGGTCGCCAAGTTCGGCATCGCGCCCGATCGCGTCTTCGGCTTCTGGGACTGGGTCGGCGGCCGCTATTCCGTCTGGGGTGCGATCGGCCTGCCGGTGATGATCGCCCTCGGCCCGAAGGATTTTCGCGCCTTTCTCGAAGGCGCCCATGAAATGGACGAGCACTTCCGCACCGCGCCGCTGGCGAGGAACCTGCCGGCGCTGATGGGGCTGATCGGCTGGTGGCACCGCGTGATCTGCAAATACCCCGCTCGCGCCGTCATCCCTTACGATCAGCGTCTGTCCAGGCTCCCGGCCTATCTGCAGCAGCTCGACATGGAATCGAACGGCAAGAGCGTCACCCTGGACGGCGGCGCTGTGACGACGCCGACCGGCCCGCTGGTCTGGGGTGAGCCCGGCACCAATGGCCAGCACGCCTTCTTCCAGCTTCTGCATCAGGGCACCGATTTCATTCCGGTCGAATTCCTCGCCGCTGCCGTAGGCCACGAGCCGGAACTGAAGCATCACCACGACCTTCTGCTTGCCAATTGCCTGGCGCAGTCGGAAGCCTTCATGAAGGGCCGCACGCTGGAGGAAGCCCGCGCACAGATGCTGGCGAAAGGCATGAAGCCGGCTGATGTCGACAGGATTGCTCCGCACCGCGTCTTCTCCGGCGACCGCCCCTCGGTGACGATCCTCTACAGAAAGCTCGACCCCCACACGTTCGGACGGCTGATTGCGCTCTACGAGCACCGCGTCTTCGTCGAAGGCACGCTGTTCAACATCAACTCCTTCGACCAATGGGGCGTCGAACTCGGCAAGGAACTGGCGACCGGGCTGCTGCCCGTCGTTGAAGGCAAGGAGAACGCCGCAAAGCGGGACGCCTCGACTGCCGGACTGGTGGAATACATCCACCGCTTGCGCGGCCTGGAGTGAAAAGCTTGGCGGACATCAAGGGAATATTGTTCGACAAGGACGGCACGCTCGTAGATTTCAACGCGACATGGCTGGGCATCGCCGACTTCATGGCGATGGATGCGGCCGAAGGCGATCGCTGGAAAGCAGACAGGCTGCTTGCGGCGGCGGGCTTCGACTTCGCCAGCAAGCGCTTCAAGCCGGATTCGATTTTTGCCTCGGGGACCAACATGGACGTCGTCGAGCTGTGGTTTCCACGGCTGTCCGACGAGGACCAGATGCTTGCCGTCGCCCGCTTCAACGCCATCACTTCGGCGCAGGGATCGGCAATGGCAGTGGCGCTACCGGGCGTGGTCGAGACGCTTGGCCTGCTTCACAGAAAATCCTACCGGCTTGGCGTCGCCACCAACGACTCGACCAGCGGCGCGGAAAAGACCTTGGTCACTCTGGGCGTCGCGCAGCTTTTCGACGCCGCCTATGGTTACGATGCGGTGGCCAATCCAAAACCGGCGCCGGATACGATCCTTGCCTTCTCGGATCTGACAGGGCTCAGGCCGGCGACGATCGCAATGGTCGGCGACAATCGCCACGATCTGGAGATGGCGCGGGCCGGCGGCTGTGGCCTGGCGATCGGCGTGCTGTCCGGCACCGGCACACGGGAATCGCTGTCGCAGATCGCCGACGTCATCCTCGATTCAGTTGCCGATCTGCCCGATTTTCTTGCGGCCCGAGTCAGCGAGACGGTCTAGACTCGCAGCTAAACTGTCCGAACGAGAACACGCCACTCGGTTTCATCGCCGCATTCCTGCCTTCGCCGACATCCGGCACCTCGTATTCGGCCAGCAGGCGAAGCCGCGAGCGGGGCAGATAGGCGCGGCCCGGATCGCCGACCAGCACCTCGATGCCGGCAGCGAGGCAGCGGTCGAGGAAGGGAACGACCCGGCCGGCAAGATCATGGGCGTAAAACAGGTCGCCGACCACCACGACATCCACCGGTGGCGGCGGACCGCTGGTTATGTCCCCGCCGATCGTCGCAATCACAACGCCGTTCGCCATCGCATTGAGGCCGATCGCGGCAACGCCGTTGCGGTCGATCTCGGCCGCGATCACCGCGCTTGCGCCGGCTTTTGCCGCTGCGATGCCGACGAGGCCCGAGCCGGCGCCGAGGTCGAGCACGCGACGGCCGGTCACGGTCTCCGGCCGGTCGAAAATATGGCGGGCGAGCACCGCGCCGCCGGCCCAGACATAGGCCCAATACGGTGGCTCCGGTTCAGGTCCGTCTTCTTCGGTAGCGTGTTGGTTCCACTCGACAAGCCGCCTGAGCCCGCTTTCCGGATGGGCGGTGTAAAGCCGAATTTCGGGAATCGCAGGTACTGCCGCGACCCGCATGTTCGCCCGGATGAACTCTGCCGGGTCTGGGCGCGAACCTATGCCCACCACGTTGGCGCCGGCGATGCAATCGCTCAAGCTGCGCCTTAGCCCCGCAACGCCCGTCGCAGGATCTTGCCGACCGGTGTCTTGGGCAGCTCGGTGCGGAACTCGATATGCCTGGGGCGTTTGTAGCCGGTCAGGTTCTCTTTGCAATAAGCCGCCAGCACTTCGGCGGTCAGCCCAGGGTCCTTCTTGACGACGAACAGCTTCGGCACTTCACCCGAATGCTCGTCCGGCACGCCGATCGCCGCCACTTCGAGTACGCCCGGATGCTGCGCCACCACTTCCTCGAGTTCGTTCGGATAGACGTTGAAGCCGGAAACCAGGATCATGTCCTTCTTGCGGTCGACGATCTTGGTATAGCCAAGCTCGTCCATGAAGCCCATGTCGCCCGACTTGAAGAAGCCGTCCTCGGTCATCACCTTGGCGGTCTCGTCCGGCCGGTTCCAGTAGCCGGCCATCACTTGCGGTCCGCGGATGCAGATTTCGCCGACTTCGCCGAGCGGCAAATTGTTGCCGTCGTCGTCGCGGATGGCGATCTCGGTCGAGGGCAGCGGCAGGCCGATCGTGCCGGTGTAAACGCCGTCGCTGAATTTGTTGATGGTTGTCCCCGGTGAGGTTTCGGTAAGCCCGTAGGCCTCGCTGATCGGGCAGCCGGTCAGCGCCTTCCAGCGTTCGGCGATGGCCCTCTGCACCGGCATGCCGCCACCCAGCGTCAGGATCAGCGGCTTGAAATCGAGCTTGCGAAAATCCTCATTGTTGAGCAGCGCATTGAACAGCGTGTTGAGGCCCGGAAAGATGTGGATCGGGTATTTCTGCAGCTCTTTGACGAAGCCGGGAATGTCGCGCGGATTGGGGATGAGGACATTCTGTGCGCCTTGCTGCATGCCTACCAGCACGTTCGCCGTCAGCGCAAAAATGTGATAGAGCGGCAGCGCGCAGAGGAAGTTCAGATGCGCCGGCTTAGGCTTGACGGTAAAGGCGTCTTCGGCCCACAGCGCGTTCTGCGCGACATTCGCCAAAATGTTGCTGTGCAAAAGCATCGCGCCCTTGGAGATGCCGGTCGTGCCGCCTGTGTATTGCAGGAAGGCGATGTCGTCGGCCGCGACCTTTGCGGGCCTGAAGGCCATGCCGGCGCCTGCCTTCAGCGCGGCGCTGAATTTGACATGGCCGGGCAGCGACCATGCCGGCACCATCTTCTTGACGCGGCGTACAACGAAGTTGACGATTGGTCCCTTGATCCCACCGAGCATGTCGCCCATCGAGGCGACCACGATATGCTTGACCGCGGTCCTGGCGATCACCGCCTGCAGGGTGCAAGCGAAATTTTCGAGGATGACAATGGCTTGAGCGCCGGAATCCTTGAGCTGGTGCTCCAGCTCGCGCGGCGTGTAGAGCGGATTGATGTTGACCACGACATAGCCGGCGCGAAGCACTGCCATGATCGCCACCGGATATTGCAGCACATTCGGCATCATCAGTGCGACGCGCGCGCCCTTCTGCAGCCCCGTTGATTGCAGATAGGCGCCGAAGGCGGCCGACTGTCGCTCGAGGTCGGCATAGGTGATCGATTTGCCCATGCAGACGAAGGCCGGCCGATTCGCAAACTGCTTGCACACGGTGACGAGAAAGTCGCCGATCGAGCTGGAGGGCAGAGCGCCGATCTCGGCCGGCACGATCTTTGGATAACTCTTGAGCCACGGTTTTTCCGGCAGGCCGGCGGCCAGCGACATGATCGCCTTTGGTAATCTCTTGGCCGGACCTGCCGACGGTCGGGGCGCTGTCGGCACTGCCTTCGCCGCCGGCTTGGCGGCAGACTTTGCAGCAGGCGCCATCTTGCGGGTTGCCGGTTTAGCAGCCGTTCCAGCCGTGGTCTTCGCCGCCGGCTTCGCGCTTGCCTTCGCGGTAGCCGCCGGCTTGGCGTCGGCCGCTTTTGACTTGACTGCTTTCGATGTTGCCTCGGCCTTTGCTTTCGCCGCGCTGGTTGTCTTTGCCGGTTTTGCCACCTGTCGCTCCCTCAATCGTTTCTTATTGTTTCGGCATGCTTGCGCGCCACCACCGCCCTGATCAACAAAGATATCCCAACGCTTGCCGCGATGCCCGAAACCCGGGAAAATCCGGCACGCTGCCCATCTATCTATGTATTGCCACAAGCGGCGGCCATGCAAGCCTTCGCCACCAGGAGTGCGGTAAGACTTGCCGTCAAACCTCTAGGCCGCGACCGGTTTTCGGACGCGGGTCTCTTGAACCGAAAGGCTCGATTCCCACAATTGGCGGCATCGCCGATCAACAAAAAATTGAAGTCGCTAATAATGTCGTGATCTGCGGATTCGGCTCGTTTTTTCCACAATTTGCCGCGTGCCGGAATTTTTTTCTGCTTCCCGTGGGTTAGGCAAACAAGCAGTTCCAAAGCTAGAAAAACGGTGCTTATATGCGGCCTTCGCGAGCCTGATAGAGGGGCTTGGAAGAACATCAGGGAGTGCTCAATGAAAAAGAAACTGACTTTTGCAGCCGCGTTGCTGGCTGCAAGCGTCCTCGGCGGCATGGCCAATGCAAAACAACTGGTCTATTGCTCGGAGGCTTCGCCGGCCGGCTTCGACCCGTCGCCATGGAGCGGCGGCAACGACTTCGACGCCTCATCGCGCACCATCTATTCGCGCCTGGTCGAGTTCGAGCATGGCAAGACCACCATCTCGCCCGGCCTGGCAGAGAGCTGGACGGTTTCCGACGACGGTCTCGAATACACCTTCAAGCTTCGCCCGGGTGTGAAATTCCAGACGACCGATTATTTCACACCGACGCGCGACCTCAACGCCGACGACGTGATCTTTTCCTTCGAACGCCAGTGGAAGAAAGAAAGCCCGTGGTACAGCTATCTGGAAGGCACCGGCTGGGAATATTTCACCGGCATGGGCTTCCCCGATCTCCTGAAGGAAATCGTCAAGGTCGACGACCTGACGGTGAAATTCGTGCTGAACAAGCCTGAAGTAGCGTTCCTGCCGGACCTCGGCATGGATTTCGCCTCGATCGTTTCCAAGGAATATGCCGACCAGCTCGACAAGGCCGGCACCAGGCAGCAGTTCACCCAGAAGCCGGTCGGCACCGGTCCGTTCCAGTTCGTCGACTACCAGGTCGACGCGGTCATCCGCTACGCGGCATGGGACGGCTACTATGGCGGCCGCCAGAAGATCGACGATCTGATCTTCGCCATCACGCCCGATCCCGCCGTGCGCGCGCAGAAGCTGAAGGCGGGCGAATGCGATATCATGTCGTACCCGGCGCCAGCCGACATTGCCGGACTGCAGGCCGACACGAACCTCAAGGTCGATGAGCAAGAAGGCCTGAATATCGGCTACATGGCCTATAACACAACGCAGCCGCCCTTCGATAAGGTCGAGGTCCGCAAGGCCCTCAACATGGCGGTGAACAAGAAGGCAATCATCGACGCGGTCTATCAGGGTGCCGGCACGCCGGCCATCAACCCGATCCCGCCGACCATGTGGTCCTATAACAAGGACATCAAGGACGATCCCTATGATCCAGAGGCGGCCAAGAAAATGCTGGCCGACGCCGGCGTCAAGGATCTGTCGATGAAGATCTGGGCTATGCCAGTCAGCCGCCCCTACAACCCGAACGCCCAGCGCGTTGCCGAGTTGATCCAGGCCGACTATGCCGCCGTCGGCGTCAAGGCGGAGATCGTCAGCTACGAATGGACCGAGTATCGCCAGCGCGGCAAGGCCAAGGATCGCGATGGCGCCTTCCAACTGGGCTGGACCGGTGACAATGGCGATCCGGACAACTTCTTTTTCCTGCTCGGTTGCGATGCCATCGGCCAGTCCAATTATGCGATCTGGTGCAACCAGGAATTTGAAGCCTTGCTGAAAAAAGGCAAGGCAACGACGGACGTCGCCGAGCGCACCAAGATCTACGAGGAAGCTCAGGTGGTATTCAAGCGTGAGGCTCCGTGGCTGACCATCGCCCACTCCAAGGTCTTCATGCCGATGAACAAGAAGGTGTCGGGCTTCGTTATGGACCCGCTCGGCATTCATCGGTTTGACGGCGTCGACGTCACCGAATAAGTCCTGAGAAATTGAACGGCGGCGCTGGACTTCCCGCGCCGCCGTTCTATGAAGCAAGATGCTCCGTTATCTCCTCCACAAGCTCGCTTTGATCATCCCGACCGTGTTCGGCATATCGCTGGCGGCGTTCGCTTTCGTCCGGCTTCTGCCCGGCGATCCCATCCTGGCCCTGGCCGGCGAGCGCGGCGTCAGCCCCGAACGCTACGCCCAGCTCATCGAGCAGTTTGGCTACAACCGGCCCTATGTCATCCAGTACCTGGAATATATCGGCAGGGTCCTCACCGGCGATTTCGGCATATCCATTGCCACCAAGCGGCCAGTGCTCGGCGAATTCCAGGCGCTGTTTCCGGCCACGCTGGAACTGGCGACGGTGGCGTTGCTCATCGCCATCCTGCTTGGCATCCCCGCCGGCATTTTCGCCGCGGTCAAGCGCGGCTCCTGGTTCGACCAGGCGACGATGGGTGTCGCGCTGACCGGCTATTCGATGCCGATCTTCTGGTGGGGGCTGCTGCTCATTATCTTCTTCTCCGGCTATCTCGGCTGGACGCCGGTTTCCGGCCGTATCGGCCTGCAGTATTTCTTCAGGCCCACGACCGGGTTCATGCTCATCGACAGCCTGATCTCCGGCAGGAGCGGCGCCTTCAAATCCGCCGTCAGCCATCTGATCCTGCCATCGATCGTACTGGCGACGATCCCGCTCGCCGTCATAGCGCGCCAGACGCGCTCGGCGATGCTTGAGGTGCTGGGCGAGGACTATGTCCGCACCGCGCGTGCCAAGGGCCTGGCGCCGCGCCGTGTCATCGGGCTGCATGCTTTTCGCAACGCGCTGATCCCGGTGGTCACCACCATTGGACTGCAGGTCGGCACGTTGATGGCAGGCGCCATTCTGACCGAAACCATTTTTTCCTGGCCAGGCATCGGCAAATGGATGATCGACGCCATCGGCAAGCGCGACTATGTCGTCGTGCAGAGCGGATTGCTGATCATCGCGCTGATCGTCATGGCGGTGAACCTGATCGTCGACGTGCTCTACGCGGTCATCAATCCGCGCATCCGGGTGCAGTGAGATGACCGACGAATCCGCCGCCGAAGCCACCGCTGCCTCCATCCCGACAGGCGGCAGGCAAAGGGCGTTTGCCGAGTTCTGGCATTACTTCTCGATGAACACCGGGGCCGTCATCGGTCTTGTCGTGTTTTCGGCGCTGGTGCTGGTCGCGATCTTTGCGCCGTTCGTCGCCCCGCATTCGCCCGACGAGCAGTTTCGCGATGCACTGCTGGCGCCTCCTGCCTGGCAGGAAGGCGGCAAATCGATGTTCCTGCTCGGCACCGATGCCGTCGGCCGCGACATGCTTTCGCGGTTGATCTTCGGGGCACGTTTTTCTCTTTTCATCGGCCTGGTGGTCGTCGTCTTCTCACTCACCAGCGGCATCGTGCTTGGCGTGCTCGCAGGCTATTTCCGCGGCTGGGTCGACACGCTGATCATGCGCATCATGGATATCATCCTGGCCTTCCCGTCGCTGCTTCTGGCGCTGGTGCTGGTGGCGATCCTCGGCCCGGGCCTGTTCAATGCCATGTTGGCGATCGCACTGGTGCTGCAGCCGCATTTCGCACGCCTCACCCGCGCCGCCGTGATGGCCGAAAAGAACCGCGAATATGTGATCTCCGCCAAGGTGGCCGGCGCCGGTCATCTTCGCTTGATGGTGAGGACGATCTTGCCGAACTGCCTGGCACCGCTGATCGTGCAGGCCACGCTGTCCTTCTCCAACGCTATTCTTGAGGCTGCGGCGCTCGGCTTCCTCGGTGTCGGTGCGCAGCCGCCGACGCCGGAATGGGGCACGATGCTCGCTTCGGCGCGCGAATTCATCCTGCGCGCGCCTTGGGTGGTGACCTTCCCCGGCCTTGCCATCCTGATCACTGTGCTTGCAATCAATCTGATCGGCGACGGCCTGCGCGATGCCTTCGACCCCAAGCTGAAGAGGTCATGATCCAATGCCTCTTCTCGAGATCAAGAACCTGACCGTTTCCTTCGACACCGCCGCCGGACCATTCATGGCGGTACAAGGCATCGACCTGTCGGTCGAACCGCGCGAGGTGCTGGCGATCGTCGGCGAATCCGGTTCCGGAAAATCGGTGGCGATGCTGGCGGTGATGGGGCTCTTGCCCAACACGGCGACGGTGAGGGCCGACCGCATGGCCTTCGACGGCATCGACCTGCTAAAGCTCGGCCCATCCGAGCGGCGCAAGATCGTCGGCAAGGACATTTCGATGATCTTCCAGGAACCGGTCGCCAGCCTCAACCCATGCTTCACCGTCGGCTTCCAGATCGAGGAGGTGCTGCGCTTTCATATGGGCATGGACCGTGCTCAGCGCCGGGCGCGCGCCATTGAACTGATGAAGCTCGTTGGCATCGCCGACCCCGAGGAACGGCTGGGCTCGTTCCCGCATCAGATGTCGGGCGGCCAGTGCCAGCGCGTCATGATTGCCATCGCCATCGCCTGTAATCCGAAGCTTTTGATAGCCGACGAGCCAACCACGGCACTCGACGTCACCATCCAGAAGCAGATCCTCGATCTGCTGGTCGGCCTGCAGGCCAAATACGGCATGGGCCTGATCATGATCACCCACAATATGGGGGTGGTTGCCGAGACCGCCGACCGTGTCATCGTCCAGTACAAGGGCCGCAAGATGGAAGAGGCCGACGTGCTGTCGCTGTTCGAATCCCCCAGGAGCAATTACACGCGCGCGCTCCTGTCGGCGCTGCCGGAAAACGCCGTCGGCGACCGGTTGCCGACTGTTTCCGACATGCTGTTCGAGCCGGCCCCATCTGTAGTCGCAGCCCGATCCGCAGGAGGAACCGCCTCATGAGCGTGACGGTAGTCGAAGGCAAGAACATCGTGCGCGACTATCATGTCGGCGGCGGGCTTTTCCGCCCTTCCCGTACGGTTCATGCGGTCAAGGGTGTTTCGTTCAGCGTCGACAAGGGCAAGACGCTGGCCATCGTCGGCGAGAGCGGCTGCGGCAAGTCAACACTCGCCCGCATCATCACCCTGATCGACCCGGCGACCTCCGGCGAGCTTTTCATCGACGGCAAGAACGTCGACATCGCGAGGGATGGTCTGTCGAAGGAAATGCGCCGCAAGGTGCAGATCGTCTTCCAGAACCCCTATGGTTCGCTCAATCCACGCCAGAAGATCGGCGACGTGCTTGGCGAGCCGCTGCTCATCAACACCGACAGCACGGCCGACGAACGGCGCGATCTCGCCATGAAGATGCTGAAGAAGGTCGGTCTTGGCCCCGAGCACTATAATCGCTACCCGCATATGTTTTCGGGCGGCCAGCGCCAGCGGATCGCCATTGCCCGCGCGCTGATGCTCAACCCCAGCCTTCTGGTGCTGGACGAGCCCGTCTCGGCACTTGATCTTTCGGTGCAGGCGCAGGTGCTGAACCTGCTCGCCGACCTGCAGGATGAGTTTCAGCTGACCTATGTTTTCATCAGCCACGACCTGTCGGTGGTACGCTATATCGCCGACGACGTGATGGTGATGTATTTCGGCGAGGCGGTCGAATACGGCTCGCGCGACGAGGTCTTCGCCGACCCCAAGCACAGCTACACCAGGACGCTGTTCGCGGCGACGCCGCGTGCCGACGTCGCCAGCATCAAGGCAAGGTTGGCGAAAAAGAAGGCCGCCTGATCCGGCGAGGTTTGCCGGCCGGCTACGGCTTCTCGATCCCCGGAATGCTGGAGATCTGCTCGACGAGAAAGTCGACCAGCAGCCGCACCCGGGCAATGCCGGCGCGTTCCGGGACGATCAGCATGCTCAGCGGGACGGGGGGCGGAAAACAGCCCGGCAGGACCACTTCCAGCCGGCCGGCCGTCAGGAGATCGTCGACAAGCCAATGGTGGGCGGGTGCGATGCCGCGTCCGGCGACAAGGGCTTCGCGCGCGGCAAGCCCATGGTCGACTCGAAATCGACCGCCAAAGGGCACCGCAAAGGTCTCGCCGCCTGGCCCCTGCAAGGTGAGTGTGTCGCTTCCCGCGATGTTCGACATCCGGATGCCTTCATGGCCAGGCAGACCCTGCGGGACAGCCGGTCTGCCCCGCGCCGCCAGATAGGCCGGCGCCGCCACCAGCAGACGCCGGGATTGCCCGAGCGCCCGCAGTTTCATCGAGCTGTCGGTGAGCGGACCCAGGCGAAGCGCAATGTCGACGCCCTCCCGCACAAGGTCGATGCGCTCGTCGGTGAGGCTAAGATCGATGCCGATATCGGGATAGCGGTCCTGAAAGGCGAAGATCAACCGGCTGACGTGCAAGACCCCGAGCGCCGCCGTGCAGGATATCCGGATCGTGCCGGCCGACGCGCCGCGCGTGCCCCGCGCCTCATCGCCGGCCTGCTCAACGAGGCGCAGGATCTGGACGCTGTCGGCATAGTAACGGCTGCCTTCATCGGTCATCGTCACACGCCGGGTGGTCCTGCTGAGCAAGGGCACGCCGACGGCCTCCTCGAGTTCTCGCAAATGCCGTGTGACCGTCGACTGCCCAACTCCGAGCTCGCGCGCCACCGCCGAGAGGCTGCCGCGCTCGGCGACGCGAACGAAGGTGCGCATGCGCTCGAGAGTGACGTCCGATCTATCCATTATTCGGCATAATCTTATACATTTCCTACATATAGTGGATCCGCCCGCGGCTGGCTATCTTTGGTGTCTATCGTCCTTCTTCGGAGTAGACCCATGAAAGTCCTGCTTGTTTTTGCTCATCCTGAGCCGCGTTCGCTCAACGGCGCGCTGCGTGACGTCGCCATCAGGGAACTCCAGGCCCAGGGCCACGAGGTGCGGGTGTCCGACCTCTATGCCGATGGCTGGAAATCCGAGGTGGACCGTGCCGACTTTCCGTCGTGGCCGCCGGAAGCACGTTTCCTGCCGGCCGGCGCCTCCAAAAAAGCTTTTGCGAGCGGCACTCTGACCGATGACGTCAAAGCCGAGATCGACAAGCTGCTATGGGCCGACACCCTGATCCTCCAGTTCCCGCTGTGGTGGTACGCCATGCCGGCGATCCTCAAGGGCTGGGTCGATCGCGTGTACGCCTACGGCTTCGCCTATGGCGTTGGCGAGCACAGCGACAAGCGGTGGGGTGACCGCTTTGGTGAGGGAACGCTCGCCGGCAAGCGCGCAATGCTGATCGTGACCACCGGCGGCTGGGAGGAGCATTATTCTGCCCGCGGCGTCAACGGCCCGATCGACGACGTGCTGTTCCCGATCAATCACGGAATTCTCTATTATCCGGGCTACGACGTGCTTCCGCCGTTCGTGGTTTACAGGGTGGACCGTTTTGGGGAAGCCGATTTCGAGCCTGTCGCGGAGCGGCTGCGCGAGAGGATGCGGACGCTCGAGACAATCCGGCCCATTCCTTATCGGCAGCAGAATGGCGGCGATTACCTGATCCCAAGCATGCAGTTGCGCCCCGGCCTGGAGAGCCCGGGTGCAACCGCTTTCGCGCTCCACCAGAACGGCGCAAGCGCAGCCGGACAGCCCGATCAGGACAGCCGGGCGATGACGGTACGCAGCGCCTCGCCGAAACGCCGAACTTCCTCAATCGTATTGTAATGCACCAGCGAGGCGCGGACGGCGCCGCTGTCCATGCTTAAGTTGAGCCGCTTCATCAGGCGCGGCGCATACATATGGCCGTCGCGAATGCCGATCTGCATCTCGGCCATTTCCTCGACGATCCTCTGCGGCGACAGCGTGCCGATGTTGAAACAGAAAGTCGGCACGCGCTCGCTGAGGCGTGCTTCGTCGGCGACACCATAGATCGTCGCGCCGCAACCCTTGAGCACCGCCAGCATTTCGCGCGCCAGCACCTGCTCGTAATCGCGGATGGCATTCATGCCGGCGACGATGTTGTCGCGACGCGACCGGTTATTCTCGGACAAGAAATTGCGGCCGATCGACTCGAGATAGCGCACCGCGGCATCCATGCCGGAGACGTTCTCGTAAATGAAGGTACCGGCCTCGATCTTGTAAGGCGGCTCGTCGGGGATGAAATCCTCGCGGAAGGTCGGCAAGCGCTTCAGTGTTTCGAAGCGGCCCCACAGGAAGCCCATATGCGGCGAGAAATTCTTGTAGCCGGAGCAGACCAGATAATCGCAATCCCAGGCCTGCACATCGATCAACCCGTGCGGGCCGTAATGCACGCAGTCTAGGAACACTTCGGCGCCTGCCGCATGCGCAATCCTAGCCACGGAAGCAACGTCGACAATCGAGCCGATCGAATGCGCCGTCACCGTGCAGGCGACGAGCCGGGTGCGCTCTGAGACCAGCGGGCGCAAATCGTCGACATGCAGATTGCCGTCCTCGCGCATCCGCCACCATTTGAACTTGGCGCCGGCGGGCGCCAGCGCCAGCCACGTCGCGATATTAGCGTCGTGATCCATGTCGGTGATGACGATCTCGTCACGCTCCCCGTTTGGGCGCTCGGAAAGCATCTGGCCGATGCCGAGGCTGACCAGGCGGATGAACGAAGTGGCGTTCATGCCGAAGCAGATCTCCGCCGGGTTGGTAGCGTTGATCAGCAAGGCCACGCTTTCGCGCGCGCCGGCCACTGCTTGATCGACGGTGACGCTGCGGCCATAGCGGCCGCCGCGCTGCACATTATGCGCGACCAAATGGTTGGTGACCGCATCGAGCACGCTTTGCGGGATCTGCGCGCCGGCGGCATTGTCCATGAAGACGAAGTCTCCGGCTTGCTGCAAGGCGGGAAACATGGCGCGGATCGTCTCGACCGGGAAAGCTGCGGCATCGCCGGTTTTCGAAATCTGATGCTGGTTCAAGCTCGTCTCCTGCGAAGTGCCTAACGGAAGTTGATATTCGGGGAATTGGCGGACGGAAATCGTTGGCGACCTCAGCGGGTCTTTTCGGTCTGGAAGCGGCGTTCCAGGAGGCTGACGAGTCGGACCATCGGCCAGAGAAAGATCAGATAGACCAGCGCCGCGCCGATCAGCGGTGAGGGATTGGCATAGAGCGATTGCGCGTTGGTCGCTTCCTTCAGCAGTTCAGGCAATGCTACCGTGGAGGCGAGCGAGGTGTCCTTGAACATCGACACGCAATTGCTGGTCATTGGCGGAATGACGACGCGGATCGCCTGCGGCAGCACTACCTTGCGCAAGGTCAGCAAGAACGGCAGGCCGAGCGCCTGCGCCGCCTCGAACTGGCCGCGCGGAATGCTCTCTATGCCGGAGCGGAACACCTCGGCCGAATAGGCCGCCATGATGATGGCGAAGGCCATCACCGCGGAAGTCCACGATGACAGGCGAATGCCGAGGAACGGCAGCGCATAGTAGATCAGGATCAGCACCACCAGCACCGGCATCGCCCGGAAAATGTCGATGTAGCCGACAGCCAGCAGCCGAAGCGGCTTTGGCGCATAGAGCCGCACTAGGCTGATCGCGAGGCCGACGGGAATACCGATGCCGATGCTCATGATTCCAAGCAGCAGGGTGTTCAGGAAACCGCGCAGCAGCGCCGGCAGGCTGGAGACCATGACGTCGGCGTTGAAGAAGGTGTCCAGCAGCGACATCGCAGCATTCCCGAAACGTTTGGCGTCCCGCGACGCTCGAGCCCGAGCCCGAAATCCGAAATCGTGCCGGCACGAAAGCCGGCACGACATTTAAGCGCGAACTGCCGCTCAGGCCTTCGGCATAGGCATGTCCTTGACGGTCGAGGAATCGGCCGGTGCGTCGCTGCCGAACCACTTCTTGTGGATCGCGGCCAGCGTGCCGTCCTTCTTCATCGCGGTCAGCGCGTCGTTCAGCTTGCCGAGCAGCGGGTGGTCCTTGGTCATCATCAGACCGTACTGCTCGCCGGTCTTGATGCGCTCTTTTACGGCGAGATCCTTCATCCTGGTGAAAGAATATTCCAGGCCCGGAATATCGCTGACCGCCGCATCGACGCGGCCGGAGCTGAGGTCGAGCAGCAAATTCTGCTGCGTGTCGTAGCCTTTGACGTCACTGAACCCGTCCGCTTCCTGGTGGGCCTTGACCCAGGCTTCGCCGGTCGAGCCGGACAGCACGCCGACGATCTTGCCCTTGAGGTCGGCCTCGGCTTTGATTGGGCTGTCGGCCTTCGCGGCGATGCCCATGTCGGAATCATAGTAGGGCTGCGTGAACGACTGCGACTTCAGCCGCTCCGGCGTGATGGTGATCGACGAGATGGCGACGTCGATGCGCTTCGAGGTGGTGGCGGCGAACAGCGCCTGGAAACCGAGGTCGGCGATATCAGTGGTCATGCCGATACGCTTTGCCGCCTCATTGATGATGTCGACTTCGAAACCCTCGAACGTGCCGCTCTCGTTCTTGTATTCAAAAGGCGGATTGGTCGGATAGGCGCCGACATTCAGCGTGCCTTCGGCATAGGCCGGGCCGCCGGCGATGCCGATGGCGGCAGCAAGAAGCAGCAGGTTGCGACGGGTGAAGTTCATTTTCGTTCCCTCTGGTTGTGATCGGACGGGTTGGCCCCGCACGGCTTTGATACGCCAAGTGACCGGACTGCCGGAAAGCCCTCCCGGCACGGCAGTCGTAAGATCGGATGCTATCCAAAGTACCGCGCTTTTCAAGGCGAAAGTTTTAAGCTTAAAAAATTTGCCGCGTGTTGCCGTCACTCCGGAATAACCGCCGTGGCCTGGATCTCAACCTTGGCGCGGTCCTCGACAAGCGCCATCACCTGGATAGCGGCCATCGCCGGAAAATGCCGGCCGATCACCTCGCGATAGGCCTCGCCGATCCCCTTGAGATTGGCCAGATATTCCGCCTTGTCGGTAAAGTACCAGGTCATCGAGGTGATATGCTCAGGCGTGGCGCCGGCCTCGGCGAGCACGGCGACAATATTGGCCAGCGTCTGCCGCACCTGGCCGACAAGATCATCCGTCTCGAAGCGGCCCTGTCCGTTCCAGCCGACCTGCCCGCCGACGAAGACAAGCTGTCCACGCGCGGCGACGCCATTGGCGTAGCCGACGGGTTTCGCCCAGCCTTCCGGCTGCAGGATGGTGTGCATGTCAAAACCTCCCAATGCTCAAATCCGGTCGCTTAAAACTCAAAGACAATCAATTCTTCCACACAACTCCGTCTCAGGCCGCCCCCATCACCTGCCGTGCAATCACCACCTTCTGCACGTCGGACGCTCCCTCGTAGATGCGCAGTGCCCGGATCTCGCGATACAGTCTTTCGACGATATGGCCCTTGCGGACGCCGTCGCCGCCATGCAGCTGTACAGCCTTGTCGATCACCTCCTGCGCTTTGTCGGTAGCGAACAGCTTGGCCATGGCGGCTTCGCGGGTAACCCGGGCCGCGCCCATGTCCTTGGTCCAGGCGGCGCGGTAGACCAGCAAGGCGGCGGCATCGACATCCAGCGCCATGTCGGCGATATGGCCCTGCACCATCTGCAGCTCGGCCATCGGTGCACCGAACAGCTTGCGCTCGGCCACTCTTGTGATGCTTTCGTCCAGCGCGCGCCGGGCAAGGCCGAGCGCCGCTGCGCCGACGGTCGAACGGAACACGTCGAGCACGGACATGGCGATGCGAAAACCGTCACCGGGTTTGCCGATCAGCGCCGAGGCTGGAATGCGTGCATTGTCGAAGGACAGCCGGGCGAGCGGGTGCGGCGCGATCACCTCCAGCCGCTCGGCAACGATCAGCCCCTCGGTGTCGGAAGGCACGACAAAGGCGGAAAGCCCCTTGGCGCCGGGCGCTTCGCCGGTGCGGGCAAAGACAGCATAAAAGTCAGCGATACCGCCGTTGGAGATCCAGGTCTTTTCGCCGGATAGGAGATAGCTGTCGCCGTCACGCATGGCCGTCATTTCCATATTGGCGACGTCCGAGCCCGAGCGCGGCTCCGACAGCGCGAAAGCCGAAATCGCCTTGCCGGCCCGTGTCTTCGCCAGCCAGCTCTGCTGGTCGGGCGAGCCGAACAGGCTGAGCGCGCCAGTGCCGAGCCCTTGCATGGCGAAGGCGAAATCGGCCAGCCCATCATGCCGGGCCAGCGTCTCGCGCGTGAGGCAGAGCGTGCGCACGTCGAGCGGCGAGGGGTTTTCGGTGTCGAGCGCCGTCGGCTTCAGCCAGCCGTCCCGGCCGAGCTTGGCCACCAGCTCGCGGCAAGCGGCGTCGACATCGTCATGGGCGACCGGCAGGGTCTTGGAGCACCATGCGTCCAGCCGCTCGGCCAGTTCACGATGGCGGTCCTCGAAGAACGGCCAGTTGAGGAAAGAGCGGTCAGGCATTTCTGCCTCCGCTATGCTTCGGGCCTCGCGCTCTACGGCGCCCCCCTCTGGCCTGCCGGCCGTCTCCCCCTCTAGGGGGGAGATTGGCAGCTCCGGCGTCCGCCCGCATCTTGCGGCGGTTGCGATTGGCTAAGGTGGGAACCAAAGTCGATCTCCCCCCTTGAGGGGGAGATGTCCGGCAGGACAGAGGGGGGCGCTGTCCCGCGAACCTGTCGGTCTTTATCGAAGAAAACATCCTCAATTCCCCTCGAACACCGGCTTTTCCTTGGCGACGAAAGCCTCGTACGCCCGTTCGAAATCGCGTGTCTGCATGCAGATCGCCTGCGCCTGCGCTTCCGATTCGATAGCCTGGTCAAGCCCCATCGACCATTCCTGATTCAGCTGCGTCTTGGTCATGCCGTGGGCGAAGGTCGGGCCGGAAACGACGCGCGCGGCCATGTCGAGCGCGTCGGCCTCAAGCGTTGCGGTATCGACCAGCCGGTTGTAGAAGCCCCAGCGCTCGCCTTCCTCGGCACTCATCGTGCGGCCGGTATAGAGCAGCTCGGCGGCGCGGCCCTGGCCAATGATGCGCGGCAGGATCGCGCAGGCCCCCATGTCGCAGCCGGCAAGGCCGACGCGGGTGAACAGGAATGCTGTCTTGGCCTGGGGCGTGGCGATGCGAATATCGGAGGCCATGGCGATAATCGCGCCGGCGCCGACCGCCACGCCATCGACCGCCGCAATAATCGGCTTGCCGCAATTCAGCATCGCCTTGACGAAATCGCCGGTCATGCGGGTGAAGGCGAGCAGCGCCTTCATGTCCATCTTGACCAGTGGGCCGATGATTTCGTGGACATCGCCGCCCGAGCAGAAATTGCCGCCATTGGGCAGGAACACCACAGCATCGACATCATCGGCGTAGACAAGGTCGCGAAATATGTCGCGCAATTCGGCATAGCCGTCGAAGGTCAGCGGGTTCTTGCGCTCCGGTCGATCGAGCCGGATCTTTGCGATCTTGCCTTCGACCTGCCAGAGGAAATGCTTCGGCTTGCGGCCGGCCAGCTTCGTCATTCCCGTCCCTCCCAATTGCTGCGGAAGGAGGTCAGCATGCCGGTCAGCCGGCGCGCCTCGTCCTCGCTCACATTGCCCAGCAACTCGCCGACCCATTTTTCATGCGCGGCGGCGATCACGGCGAAAGTCTTCGATCCCTCTTCCGTCAGCCGCACCATCGAAGTGCGGCGGTCGCCATTGCGTCGGGCCCGCATCACCAGCCCTTCCGAGACCAGCCGGTCGATGATGCCGGTGACATTGCCGTTGGACACCAGCAGGAAGCGCGAAAGATCGCTCATCAGCATGCCCTCCGGCGCGCGGTAGAGCGCGGCCATCACGTCGAAGCGTGGCAGCGTTGTGTTGAACTCTTGCCGCAGTCGTTCGCGCAGTTCGGCCTCGATGGTGCGCGAGGCGCGCAGCAGGCGAATCCACAGCCGCAGGCGGTCCTTGCCGGGTCCGGACGGGGCGGGTAGGGGACCGGCTACCATGTCTCACCTCCGGAGATCGAAATCGTCTGCCCGGTAATCGACCGGGCGGCGTCGCCACACAGATAAAGTACCGCGGCCGCAATTTCCTCCGGCTGGATGAAGCGGTCTTGCGGGTTGGTCGCGGCTAGGCTTGTCCGTGCCTGCTCGGACGAGCGGCCGGTCGTTTGGACGATGCGCTGGACGGTGCTCTCCAGCATCTCGGTTTCGACAAACCCTGGGCACACGGCATTCACTGTTATGCCGGACTTGGCGGTCTCGACGGCGAGTGCCCGCATCAGGCCGACGACGCCATGCTTGGCGGCAACGTAAGCTGCGACATAGGGATAGCCTTTCAGTCCGGCGGTGGAAGCGACGAAGATGATACGGCCAGTCTTGCGCACTGCCATGCCGGCCAGCGCCGGCTTCACCGTCAGGAACGCACCGGTCAAGTTGACGTCGAGCGTGCGCTGCCAGTCTGCCAGCGAGGTCCGCTGCGCCGGAGCACTGCCGGACATTCCGGCATTGGCAACGACGATGTCGAACGCTCCGTGTGCCGCTTCCGCGGCCTCGTAGAGTGCCGTCATCGATGCCTCGTCGGTGACGTCGGCGGCAACTGCGAAGATGCGCTTGTTCTCGGCGGCAACCTCGGCAAGCGGCTCCACGCGCCGGCCGCAGATGGTCACGTTAATGCCCGCGCCGGCCAGCGCCAGCGCGATCGCGCGGCCGACGCCGGAGCCGCCGCCGGTGACCAGCGCATGACGTCCCGAAATCATCGCCACGGCACTCATACTTTCAACCCCGCTGCCGCTTCGCGCTCGGCCAGCCGGTAGAGCTGGTCGCGGCCGGGCAGATAGGGATCCGGCCATTTGACGCCGCGGTCGCCAAGCGTGACGGCCGCGTGCAGTGTCCAGTACGGATCGGCAAGATGCGGCCTAGCCAGTGCGACGAGATCGGCGCGGCCCGCCATCAGGATCGAGTTGACGTGGTCCGGCTCATAGATATTGCCGACCGCCATCGTCGCCATGCCGACCTCGTTGCGGATGCGATCGGAAAACGGCGTCTGGAACATGCGGCCATAGACCGGTCTTGCCACGGCCGAAGTCTGGCCGGCCGATACGTCGCAGATGTCTACGCCGGCCTCATGCAGCAGCCGCGCGATCTCTACGGCGTCGGCCGGCGTCACGCCTTCGATACCCAGCCAGTCATTGGCGGATATGCGCATCGAGATCGGCTTCTCGGCCGGCCATGCGGCGCGCACCGCATGAAAGATTTCCAAGGGATAGCGCATGCGGTTTTCCAGCGAGCCGCCATAGGAGTCGGTGCGCCGGTTGGTCAAGGGCGTGATGAAGGAGGACAGGAGATAGCCGTGCGCGGCGTGGATTTCGAGCATGTCGAAGCCGCACCGCGCCGCCATCTCGGCCGAAGCGACAAACTGGTCGCGCACCATATCCATGTCGGCGCGGTCCATCGCCTTCGGCACCTGGTTTTCCGGCGACCACGGCACGGAAGAGGCTGCCATGACCGGCCAATTGCCTGAGGGCAGCGGCACGTCGGTTCCCTGCCAGCCGAGCCTGGTCGACCCTTTGGCACCGGAATGGCCGATCTGGGCGCAGATCTTGGCCTCGGTTTCGGCATGGACGAACTCGACCAGCCGCTTCCAGGCGACCTCATGCTCGGGCGCATAGAAACCGGGGCAGCCAGGCGTGATGCGGCCCTCCGCGCTGACGCAGGTCATCTCGATGTAGAGGAGACCGGCGCCGCCCTTGGCCCGTTCGGCGTAATGGGCGAAATGCCAGTCAGTCGGACAGCCGTCGACCGCTTTGTACTGCGCCATCGGCGAGACGACGACGCGGTTCTGCAGCGCCATGCCGCGCAGCCGGAACGGCGCGAACATCGGCGCGCGACGCAGATTGTTGCCGCCGGCGCCGGCCTGACGCTGGAACCATTCCTCGGCGCCGGCCAGCCATTCGGCATCGCGCAGCCGCAAATTCTCGTGACTGATGCGCTGCGAACGCGTCAAAAGCGAATAGTTGAACTGCACCGGATCGAGGCCGAGATAGCGCTCGACCTCTTCGAACCATTCGAGCGAATTGCGCGCCGCCGACTGCAGCTTCAGCACTTCGGTGCGGCGGGCGTCCTCATATTTGCGGAAGGCTGCTTCGAGGTCCGGTTCGGACTCGACATAGTCGGCCAGCGCCACCGCGCTTTCCAGCGCCAGCTTGGTGCCGGAACCGATCGAGAAATGCGCGCTCGCCGCCGCGTCGCCCATCAGCGCCAGGTTCTTGTAGGACCAGCGTTCGCACAAGACGCGCGGGAAATTGATCCACGCCGAGCCGCGGATATGATTGGCGTTGGTCATCAGCGCGTGGCCGCCGAGATGACGGGCAAAGATGCGCTCGCAGACGGCGATTGATTCCTGCTGCGACATCGCGCCGAAGCCGAAGCGCTGCCAGGTCTGCTCGCTGCATTCTACGATGAAGGTCGCGGTATCGCTGTCGAACTGGTAGGCATGCGCCCACACCCAACCATGCTCGGTTTTCTCGAAGATGAACGTGAAGGCGTCGTCGAATTTCTGGTGGGTGCCGAGCCAAACGAACTTGCATTTACGGATGTCGATATCGGGCTTGAACACGTCGACGAAGGTGCCCCGCGCTTTCGAGTTCAGCCCGTCGGCGGCGACAACCAGGTCGTGCGTCTCCATAAACGGCTTTGGATCGGCGATGTCGGTTTCGAAGACCAGCTTGACGCCGAGCTCGCGCGCCCGCCGTTGCAGCAGGGTGAGCAGCCGCTTGCGGCCGATGCCGCAAAAGCCATGACCGGTCGAGACCGTTCGCACGCGGTCATGGATGACGGCGATGTCGTCCCAATAGGCGAAATGCTTGCGGATCCAGACGGCGCTGACCGGGTCGTTTTTGGTCAGGTTCTCCAGCGTTTCGGCCGACAGCACGACGCCCCAGCCGAACGTATCATCGGCACGGTTGCGCTCGAATACCGTGACCTCATGCGCGGCATCCCTGAGCTTCAGCGAGATTGCAAAGTAGAGCCCGGCTGGTCCGCCACCGAGAACCGCAACTTTCATCGTGCGATCTCCTCTTCGCTTCTGTTTGTCGAGTTTACGCCTGAAGCAGATTAATTCAACCTTGAAGTTTCAGGATTGAAACAATCCGCCTCAGAAACCAAGCTTGCCGGCAGTCGGCTTGCGCTGGCCAGGGAAGCTCCGGGCTATTTCTCCGGGTTCTTCGGGCTCCACAGCACCGTCTCCGCATCTTTTTCATAGGCCATGCCATTGGGATAGCTGATCGCTTCCAACTGCAAGCCCCAGGGCGCCTGGAAGTAGAGGATGGTCTGGCCGGCGGCCGGGCCTTCGGTAACCGGCAGCGGCCCCATCCGCGTCTTGACGCCTTTGCCGTCAAGATAGGCTTTTGCGGCGGCGATATCGTCGACATAGAAGGCGATGTGGAAGCCGCCTATGTCGCTGTTGCGAGGCGTCAGGTCCTTCTGGTCCGGCGCGGTGTATTTGAACAGCTCGATGTTCGACCCGTGTCCGCAGCGGACCAGGGTGATCTCCTCGATCACTGCCCTAGGATCGACGCCCAGCAGATCCTGCATGAACGTGCCCTTGTCGTCGGCGAACGGGCCGAACGACATCGCCTTCTTGCAGCCGACCACCTTGATAAAAAACTCGACGGCCTGCTGCATGTCGGGGACGGTGACGCCGGTGTGGTCGTGGCCACGCATGCCGGGTATCGAATCAGCCGAGGCTGCTCCCATCGAGCCGGCCAGAGCGGCCGCAAGCATCGTGTTTCTGATTGCGTATTTCATTCCAGTTCTCCTCCGTTTCGCGAGCTGACTTGTCGGCGCACGTCGGGGGCCCGCTCTTCGGCGTGCGAGTAGGAATGTGTTCATGCCGGCGCCTTTGCGGCGGGAAGCAGCCAGGCGTCATCGATCTCGGGCAGCGGAATGGCGGCGAGGAGGTCGCGCGTGTAAGCCTGCTGCGGCTTCTCGAACAAAGTATCCGTCGCACTGGCTTCGACGATCGCGCCTTCGCGCATGACGATCACTTGCCGGCAGAGCCGCCGGATCACTGACAGGTCATGGCTGATGAACGCAACGGTCAGGCCCATCTCGGCGGCGAGTTTTTCCAGCAGCGTCAGGATCTGTGCCTGCGTCGACACGTCGAGGCCTGAGACGATTTCGTCGGCCAGCACGAATTTCGGCGACAGCGCCAGCGCGCGGGCAATGCCGACGCGCTGGCGCTGGCCGCCCGACAATTCATGACGATAGCGGCTGGCGAAGCCTTGAGGCAGGCCGACGCGCTGAAGCGCTTCAGCAACTCGGGCTTTCAGATTGTCGCCGAGGCCATTCTGTTTGAGTGGTGCGGCGATGATGCTGGCGATGGTGCGGCGTGGGTTAAGCGACGACATCGGGTCCTGGAAGATCATCTGCAGATCGCGGCGGACGGGCCGTAGCTCCGCCTCAGGCAGATGCGTGATGTCGCGGCCGTCGAAGCTGACGCTGCCGGCGCTGGGCTCCAGCAGACGCACCAGCGCGCGGCCGAGCGTCGATTTCCCCGACCCGGATTCGCCGACGATGCCGGTCACCGATCCCCTGGGCAGATCGAAGTCCAGGCCTTTCAGGATCTCGGCCAGCGGAGCGCGGCCAAACAACGGCTTGCGCGTCATGTCGGGTAAGGCAACCTTCAGCCCACGCACGGAAAACAGCGGCTCAGCCATGCGGGTGCCTCCAGGCCTGATCGGCGGCGGCGATCTCCGCGGCTAGCCCGGCCAGTACCGCCTCGTCCACGGGTTTCAGCGAAGCGAGGGGATCGGTGTAGCGCGGCGTCGCGGCCATCAGCGCCCGCGTATAGGGGTGCTGCGGGGCAGCGAAGAGAGCAGCCGTCTCGGCCTCCTCCACCACCTTGCCGGCGTAGAGCACTGAAACTTTCTGGCTTATCTTGGCGACGACGCCGAGATCGTGGGTAACGAACAGGATCGCCGTACCATGCTCGCGCTGCAATTGCGCGATCAGCCGCAAGATCTGCTTCTGCACGGTCACGTCGAGCGCCGTGGTCGGCTCGTCGGCGACGATCAGCCTTGGTTCGGCTGCGAACGCCGCGGCGATCAGCACGCGCTGGCGCATGCCGCCGGACAGCTCGTGCGGATAGCATTTGAGGACACGCTCGGGGTCGCGGATCTGCACCTCGTCCAGCAATTGGCGGATGCGTGTATCGGCCTTCTCACCGCTCCAGCCGAGGATGCGCACCAGCCGGTCGGTCATCTGTGGGCCGATTCGCCGTGACGGATTGAGCGCGGTCAGCGGGTCCTGCGGGATCAGCGCGGTGCGCGCGCCGATCAACGGGCGCCTTGCCTTCGGCTGAAGCTTGCCGAGGTCCTCGCCCTCGAGCAGCATGTCGCCTTCGACAATGCGCACGCTGGGTGGCAGCACGCCGAGCACCGCCTTGCCGATCATCGTCTTGCCGGCGCCGCTCTCGCCGACCAGCGCGCGGACCTCGCCGGGTTGAACGGAAAGCGATACCGAGCGCAACACGCGCAAGCCATTAGGCAGCACCGCGCTAAGGTCGCGTATGTCGAGGCAGGATTTCGCCAGCGCGTTCATCGCAGCACCGGATCGAAACGTGCCCTGAGACCTTCGCCGAACTGGCTGAACGACAGCACCGTAAGGATCAGGGTGACCAGCGGGAACACCAGCACCCACCAGGCCTGATGGACCGACAAGCGACCCTCTGCGATGATGCCGCCCCAGGTCGGGTCGTCGGTCGAGATCGACAGATTGACGAAGGACAGGATCGCCTCAACGATGACGGCAATGCCCATCTCCAGCGACAGCAGCGCCACGATCGACGGCACCACATTGGGCAGCACTTCGCGCAGCATGATGCCGATGCGGCCGTAACCGGCGATGCGGGCGTTCTCGACATAGTCCATGCGCGACTGGCCCATCGTCTCGGCGCGGATCACCCGGCAGAAGCGCGTCCAGTCGATGACGGCAATGGCAATGATAACCGAGCTCAAGCCGGTGCCGAGCACTGCGACCAGAAGGATGGCAAACAGCACCGGGGGAAACGCCATCCAGACATCGACGATACGCGAGATGATGCGGTCGGCCCAGCCGCCGAAATAGCCGGCGATCAGCCCCAGCGTCGAGCCGACCAGGCAGGCGGCAAGGGCTGCCGCGAAGGCGACGATGAAGGCGATGCGGGCACCGAAGATCAGCCGTGACAGAAGATCGCGGCCGAGGCTGTCGGTGCCGAGCCAGTAGCCGGGCTCAGCATCGCTCAGCCAGAACGGCGGCAGCCGCTCCAGCATCAAATCCTGCGCCAGTGGGTCCTGCGGCGCGACCAACGGCGCAAAAATCGCGGCCAGCAGCGCAATCAGCAGCCAACCGCCGGCCAGCCACAGGCGTGCCCGCGAGCCATGTCTTGAAATGCGGGCCTCATCCACGGCGCAGCCTCGGATTAAGCAGCGCATATATCATGTCCACGCTGAGGTTGATCAGCACGAACAACAGCGCGAACACCAGCACGATGCCCTGGATCAGCGGCAGGTCGCGGTTGATGACGGCATCGATCGCCATGTTGCCGAGACCCTCATAGGAAAATAGCCGCTCGACGATGACCGTGCCGCCGATCAGGAAGGTGAACTGCACGCCGACCAGAGTGAGCGTCGGCAGGGCGGCGTTCTTCAACGCCTCGCGCAGGATGACCTGCGTTTCCGAAAAGCCCTTTACCCGCGCCAACACGACATAGTCGAGGTCGAGCACTTCCTTCAACGACTGTTTCAGCAGCTGCGAGATGATTGCGGCGAGTGGCAGCGCCAAAGCCACGGCCGGCATCAGCATATGCGCCAGCAGGTCCTTGGTCAGGTCGAAGCGCAGCCGCACGATGCTCTCGAACAAATAGAACTGCGTGACGAAGGGCAGATCGAGCTGCGGCGACACCCGGCCGGAAATGTCGAAAACCGGCACCAGCACGCCGAACAGAAGGATCAGCACCAAACCCCACAGGAAATCGGGAATCGAGAGCGCCGCACCGCTGGCGATGTCGATGCCAGCCTCGACTGCGGTGCCGCGTTCGCGCGCGCCGAGGATCGCCGTCGTGCCGCCGATTGCCAGCGCCATCAAGAGCGCGACGATCGCGAGTTCCAGCGTCGCCGGCAGGCGGTTGAGGACCAGGCCCAGAACATCCTGCCGGAGCGAAATCGAGGTGCCGAAATCGCCCCTGACGACACCTGCCAGCCAGATGAAAAATTGCTGGACGATGGTCTTGTCCAGCCCGTAAAGCGCGCGCAGACGCGCGATGTCGGCATCGGTTGCACCGGGCGGCAGCATCATCGCGATCGGATCGCCTGGCGCGACACGGATGACGACGAAGACGACGACGGCCACGCCGAACAGCGTGATCGCCATCGTCAGAAGACGGATCAGGAATCTTTGCAGCAGCATGGTCGCCCGTGACAGAAAATGCGCGCCGTCATTCCGGACGGCGCGCGGCAAGCCGAAGACTGTCTCAGGCCGGGCTCATCAGCGCCGGCAACAGCGCGCCCGACACATGCTGCACGACATTGACGCCCTTGGCATGCACGATCGGCTGCGCATACTGGATCAGCGGCAGGACATAGGCCTGCTCGGCAATGTACTTGTCGACGGCCTTCCAGCCGGCAATGCGCTTGGCCTCGTCCTTCTCGCCCCACAGCGGGTTGATCATGTCGATCAGATCCTGACTGTCCCACACCGAATGCGGGCTCGGGCCATACATGGCAAAGCCGGTCGAGGTGGTCGGGTCGCCGATGGCGTTGCCCCAATTGTAGAAGGCGGCCGGCGCCAGCTTGTCGGCGGCGCGCAACTCATAGTGCTTGGCGATCTCGTAGACCTCGATCGTCGCCTCGATGCCGACCTTGCGCCACATGCCTACGATCGCCTGGATCATCTCGTAGTCCTTGGGCTTGAAGCCCTTGGTCGTCTGTATCGTGAACTTGACCGGCTTTTCCGGCGAATAGCCGGAGGCGGCCAGCAATTCCTTGGCCTTTTCCGGGTTATGCTCGGCTTTGATCGACGCATCGTAGGCGGCGTATTCCGGCGTCTCCAGCGTATCGATGGGCTGGCCGTAACCGCGCAGCAGCCGGTCGACCAAAAGCTTTTTATCGACCGCCATCACCGCTGCCTGGCGCACGTTCTTGTCCAGCATCACGTCGATGTCGTTGAAGAAGATCATGCCGATGTCGGAAACATTCTTGCATGAGCCGGTAAGTCCGTCCTTGGCGATCAGGCGGTCATATTCCTCATAGGGGATTTCGAGAGTCACCTGCGAGGAGCCGGACTCGATCTCGGCGACGCGGCTCGCCGCATCGGTGACGAACTTGATGGTTACGTTTTCGAAGGCCGGCTTGCCGCCCCAGTAGTTCGGGTTGGCCTTGAGCCGCAGGAAGGCGTTGCGCTCGAATTTGTCGACCATATAGGGCTCGGTGCCGATCGGGGCTTTCTCAAAACCCTCGGCGCCGACCTTTTCGTAATAGGCCTTCGGCATGATGTAGCCGGTGAGGAACGACATCCATTTGAAATACACCGGGTCGAATTGCACGACGTCGCCGGTGATCTTGTTGCCGTCGATCTTGAAGTTGTTGACGTTCTTCCAGACGAACTGGATCGGGTTGCCGGTCTTTTCATCGCCCGCCCGCTGCAGCGACCAGACCACGTCTTCGGCCGTGAATGGCGAACCGTCATGCCAGGTGACGCCCTCGCGCACCGTCATCATGATCTTGCTGCGATCCTCGTTCCAGCCCCATTCGGTGAGCAGGCCGGGCGCGAAAGAAAGATCCGGCTTCTGCGGGATGAACTGGTCGAACACCGATTGGTAGAGACCCTGGATGGTCGGGTTGACCGCCGAAGGCCCGGTGGTCGGGTCCCAGGACGGCAGGTTGACGTTGTAGGCGATAGTCAGTTCGCCGGCAGCCTTGGCGATTCGCGGCAGGCCGAGCGCCGTGGCGCCAAGTGCGGCCGCGCCGTATCCGAGCAATTCTCGTCTGTTGATTGTCATGGTCGTTCCCCTGTTGCTTTTATGCGCGGTGTCGTTGTCAATCGGTGGGTTCAGGCTCCTTGGGCAACCGCGCCTTGTCCTCCTTCACCCTGGATGAAAAATGGAGCCTACCTCCCGCCAAGTTGTTGTGCGAGCATGAAGCCCGACGCCGCCCCGGTGCCGGCGCCCGGCCATGTTGCCGCCCCGGTCAGGTGCAGATTGCCGATCGGCGTGTTCCAGCCGGCGTAACCGCGCGCCGGCCGGAACAGGAAATTCTGCACCAGATGATGGCTGCCGCAGACCTGGTCGCCCCCGACCAGGTTGGGATTCTCGCGTTCGAGGTCGATGGGCGAGAACACGGCGCGGCCGAGGATCTTCCGGCGAAGGCCGGGCGCATAGCGCTCGATAATGTCGAGGACGCGCTCGGCGTAGTGCTCCCTAGCCTCGTCCCAGTGGGCCGGCGCGATCATGCCCGCCGCATCGCCCACAATCTCGGCCGGCAGCATGCGCACCTGCACCCAGAGCACATGGTTGCCGTCGGGCGCGCGCGACGGATCGACCGCCGTCGGCTGGCCGACGACCAGCACCGGCTCGTCCGGCAGCATGCCTGCCATCGCCTGCTGATAGGTTCGCGACATGGCGTCGAGCGAAGGCGAGAGATGCACATAGGCGAACTGCCGAAGCTCGGCGCCGGCGCGCCAGTCCGGCAAATCGTCGAGTGCCAGATGGATCATCATCGTGCCCGGCGCGTGGCGGAATTTTTTCATGGCCGTGTCGAAGCCGGCGTCGCCCGATCCATTAGGCAACAGTTTCCCGGGCAGCGCCTTGGGCGCGACACCGGCGATGACGGCCCTGGTGGCGGTGTGAGTCTCGCCGGAAGCGAGCCGCACGCCGGTCGCCTTGCCAGCCGAAACCGTGATCTCGGCGACATCAGCCCCAGTGACGATCTTGCCGCCGGCGGCCGTGAGCATGCCCGACAAAGCGCGGATGATCGTGTCGGCGCCGCCTCTGCCGAGCAGCATGCCGAAGCACTGGTTGGCCATGGATTCGAGGTAAGGAAATACCGCGCCGCCAGCGATGTCAGGCGCGAAATCGAGATGCATGCCCCAGATGGCCAGCGTCGCCCTGACATGCGGTGACTCGAAAGTCTGCTCGAGCCACGCGCGGGGTGAGGAAAGCAGTAATCGGCCGGTATCGAGCGCGCCGCCAATACCCTTCTTGCGCCAGAGCTTCCAGGCCGTGCCGGCGAGCGCACGCCCACTCATCGGCGAGCCCAGCAGCCGGAACAGATGCTCGGCCTCCGCCGGGAATGCCGCAACCAGACGGCGCCATGTGGCTGCGTCGGTCGCGGAGAAGGCGGCCATCCGTCCAGTGGTCTTCTCCAGGTCGCTGCTGACGCCGAACCAGCGACCGTCGGGGAAGGCGCTGGCAAAACAGTCGGCCACCGGCACGAATTCCAGCCCGTAGGTTTTCAATTCATTTGCATATTTCTTGTGAAAGGCCGAGCCGGCGAACAGGCCCAGATTCATTGCGCCGAAATCGTGCCGGAAGCCTGGAAGCGTGAATTCGCGCGTCTGGATGGCGCCGCCGATCATTGGATTGCGTTCGAAAACCGCTGTTTTCCAGCCTTTGAGCGCCAGATGCGCGGCGCATGCCAGACTGTTGTGGCCTGCCCCGACAAATATGGCGTCGAACTCGCTCACGCCCCGTCCCATTTCCTTTATGCTTAAAGATAATTGCAGATGCATATG
This sequence comes from Mesorhizobium sp. M0048, assembly GCF_040323405.1. Lineage (NCBI taxonomy): Bacteria > Pseudomonadati > Pseudomonadota > Alphaproteobacteria > Hyphomicrobiales > Phyllobacteriaceae > Mesorhizobium > Mesorhizobium sp. M0048. The sequence goes on from NZ_JAMYUV010000006.1 coordinate 49,853, forward strand.
TTTTCGTCTAGTAGGATATTAAGGGCCGCGAGAGCCTTCAGAACCATCGAGAAAGAGGGAACAGAGACCATGGACACACAACAACTCCTCGGCGACGTCGCCGGCCAGCTTCTTTCAGGCGCCATCCAGGTGGTCGACCTGACGGCGCCGCTCGGGCCCAACACGCCGCTGATTAAGCTGCCGCCGGAGCTGGCGGTGGACACGCCGAAGGTCGAGATCCACGCCATCTCCCACTATGACAAGAACGGTCCGTGGTGGGCCTGGAACTGGCTGAAGCTCGGCGAACACTCGGGCACGCATTTCGACGCGCCGCAGCACTGGATCACCGGCAAGGATTATCCGGACGGTGCCACCGACACCATTCCGGTTCAGAATTTCGTCGGCCCGGTCAATGTCATCGACTGCTCGAAGCAAGCCGCCGCCGATCACGACTTCCTGCTCACCGTCGACCACATCAAGGCCTGGGAAGCCAAACATGGCGCTATCAACGCGGGCGAATGGGTGGTGATGCGCACCGACTGGTACAAGCGCAACGGCTCGGAAGCCGAGTTCCTCAACGCCAATGAGACCGGACCGCACACGCCCGGACCGACGGCCGAGGCCATCCAGTATCTGATCAGCAAGGACATCAAGGGCTGGGGCAGCGAGACGATCGGCACGGATGCTGGCAAAGCAGGGGGAATGGAGCCGCCATTCCCGGCGCACAGCCTGATGCACAAGGCCAACCGCTATGGGCTCGCCAGCCTGTGCAACCTCGACCGGCTGCCGCCGAAGGGCGCGATCCTGATCGCCGCACCGCTCAAGATCGAGCACGGCACCGGCAGCCCGATCCGCGCACTGGCGCTCGTGCCGAGACAATAGGGCAACTGGCGGTCTTCGGGAGAAGATCATGCTTGCAGGCAATGCTGTGGTGACGGGTTGGGAGCGGCAGTCTTGCAAGGCTGCGGCTCTACGGCGCCCTCCCCTGTCCTGCCGGACATCTCCCTCACTTGGGGGGAGATTGGCAGTTTCGGCGCCTCGCTCATTCCTGCGACGTAGGAGAGTGTCGAAGGCCGCGGTGACAGCCGTTCTCCCGCCAAGTGAGGGAGATGTCCGGCAGGACAGAGGGGGGCGCGAGGGAACGGCAATTCACGCAAATGAATTCCACCTTCCGCTCACCCGGAGCAACCCTCGATGAGCGATATCGATCACATCATCGTCGGCAGCGGCATCAACGCGCTGGTCTGCGCGGCGATGCTTGGCGGCAAGGAGGCGAAGGTGCTGGTGCTCGAGCGCAACAACCGCATCGGCGGCTGCATGCGCACCGAAGAAATCACCGCGCCCGGCTTCATCCACGACGTGATGGCGACGACCTTTGTCCTGTTCATCACCTCGCCGGCCTATGCGGCGCTGGGCAAGGATCTGGCGCGGCACGGCCTGGAGTTTTGCAACACCTCCACGCCGACCGGCGTGCTGCGCCCGGACGGCAGCCACGCCATCCTGCGCACCGATCGTATCGCCAATGTCACGGCGGCCAATGCGCTTGCCGCGGGCGACGGCGACCGGCACGCAAATGATGTCGGCGAGATCGAGCGCAATGCTGGCCTGCTGTTCGGTCTGCTCGGCGGAAGCCTGTGGTCTTACCCGACGGCAAAGCTGCTGGCGGGCGAAGCCTGGCGGCGCGGCCCGCGCGGCCTTGCCGCCTTTGTCGGCAGCGCGCTGGTGCCGGCGCGCGGTTGGTTGGAAAGCACCTACCAGTCGGAAACCATGCGCGCGCTGTGGGCGCCCTGGGTGCTGCATGCCGGCCTCGGGCCTGAGGACGCGTTCTCCGGCCAGATCGCCAAGGTCATCGCCTTCGCGCTTGAGGCGGCCGGCGCGCCGATCGTCAAGGGCGGTGCCAGGAATCTGCTGGCCGCCTTCGAGGCCCTGATCAGGGAACGTGGCGGCGAAATCCGCACCGGCGCCGACGTCGCGGCTATTGTCCAAAGCGGAGGCCGCGCCGCCGGCGTGCGGCTGGCTTCGGGCGAAACGATCAACGTGAACAAGAGCGTCATCTGCTCGGTCACGCCGACCCAGCTCTACGAGCGGCTGCTCGGCGACGCGGCGCCGAAAGCAGACGTCGAGGCAGCGCAAAAATACCGCTACGGCAAGGGCAATTTCCAGATCCACTATGCCTTGGACAAGCCGCCGGCATGGCGCGGCGAGGGCCTGGACAAGGTCGCGCTGCTGCATCTGACGCCGGGGCTCGACGGCGTCTCGAAGGCCTGCAACGAAGCCGTGCGCGGCATGCTGCCGGAGGTGCCGACCATGTGCATCGGCCAGCCGCACGCGCTCGACCCATCGCGCTGCCCGGACGGCAAGGCGGTCCTGTGGCTGCAACTGCCCGAGGCGCCACGGCATATCAAGGGCGATGCCGCCGGCAAACTGCAAACACCGGCAGACGGTCGCTGGACCGAGGCGCTGCGCGAAGCCTATGCCGACCGCGCCGAAGCGATCCTTGCCAGCCATATCGATGGGTTCGAGGACAGCGTCATCGCACGCCGCGCCTGTTCGCCGGCCGACCTGGAAGCGATGAACATCAATCTGGTCGGCGGCGACCCCTATGGCGGTTCCTCGGCTATCGACCAGTCGTTTCTGTGGCGGCCGTTCAAGACGAGCCGCAATCACGCCACCGGGGTCAGGGGTCTCTACCACATCGGTGCCTCGACCCATCCGGGTGCTGGCTTGGGCGGCGGCTCCGGCTTTCTCCTGGCGGGGAGGCTGTGATGGAACAGAAGGTTGAAAAGCGCCAGCGCATCTCGACTTTGGGCCAGATCGGCCTGCAGCAATTCGCGCCCTATCTGATGAACCGCATCATGGGCCGCTACAACGCCACCTTGCGTGACAATTTCCGCAAGCAGGGCCTGACCATTCCGCAGGTGCGTACGCTGGCCGTGTTGTCGGTCACCGATGGCGTCACCGTCAACGATCTCTCGGTCTATACCGTCATCGAGCAGTCGACCTTGAGCCGCACGCTCGACACGCTGGAGGGGCAAGGGTTTGTGCGGCGCGAGCAGGGGGTCACCGACAGCCGTATCCGCCATGTGTTCCTGACCGACGATGGCCGCGCCGAGTTCGCGCGCGCCTGGCCGGCCATGCACGACGCTTTCGAGGCAATGTTCGACGATGTCGACGATGCCGAATACGCGGCGCTGATCGCGACATTGCAGAAGATGCTGAAGAACATTCGCAAGCACGACATCTGATCTTACGCGCCGCCATCGGGGCGGTAACGGAAGGAGCCCAAAATGGCCGAACGGTCTTTTGCCAAGGAAGTCGAAAAGCTCAGGCTCGGCGCCGGCGAGGAGTTTTCCGGCGAAGGCATTCTCGCCATCACCAAGGCGCTGCTGCAATGCGGCGTCGGCTATGTCGGCGGCTATCAGGGCGCGCCGATCAGCCATTTGATGGACGTGCTGGCCGACGCGCAGGATATCCTGGGCGAGCTCGGCGTGCATTTCGAGGCGAGCGCCTCGGAAGCGACCGCCACCGCCATGCTGGCGGCATCGGTGCACTATCCGATCCGTGGCGCGGCCACCTTCAAGTCTACGGTCGGCACCAATGTCGCCTCCGACGCGCTCGCCAATCTCGCTTCCGGCGGCGTCACCGGCGGTGCATTGATCATCGTCGGCGAGGATTACGGCGAAGGCTCCTCGATCATGCAGGAGCGCAGCCACGCCTTTGCCATGAAGAGCCAGGTCTGGCTGCTCGACCCGCGACCGAACCTGCCGTCGATCGTCAAGGCGGTGGAGGACGGCTTCGAGCTGTCCGAGGTTTCCAACACGCCAGTCATGCTGCAGGTCCGTATTCGCTGCTGCCATGTCCACGGCCATTTCATCGCCAAGGACAACAAGCGCCCGGCAATGACTGTGGCCGATGCGCTCGAGGCGCCGCGCCGCGACACCGGCCGCATCGTGCTGCCGCCCGCGTCCTTCCTGCACGAGAAGGAAAAGGTGCAGAAACGCTGGCCGGCGGCGGTGGATTTCATCCGCACCAACAAGATCAACGAGTTATTCGGCCCGGAGCACGGCTCGGTCGGCATCGTCATGCAGGGCGGCATGTACAATTCGGTCATCCGGGCGCTGCAGCGGCTCGGCCTCGCCGACACTTATGGCGACACCGACGTGCCGCTCTATGTGCTCAACGCCGTCTATCCCTTAGTCGACGACGAGTTCCTGTCTTTCTGCGAAGGCAAGGACGCCGTCCTCGTCGTCGAGGAAGGCCAGCCCAACTACATCGAACAGGCCTTTGCCGCGATGCTGCACAAGGCCGGCCGCGGCACCAGGCTCGTCGGCAAGGAACATCTGCCTATGGCCGGCGAATATACCGGCCAGGTGATGCTCGACGGCATCGGATCGTTCCTGCGTGCCACCATCCCGCATCTGCTGCCAAGCGAGGTCCGCGCGCCGAACAGGATCGGCGACGGGCTCGACACCGCCGACCTGATCAACGTCGTCCCGGGCCGGCCGCCTGGCTTCTGCGTCGGCTGCCCGGAGCGGCCGATCTTCGCCGCCACCAAGCTGGTCGAGCAGGAGCTGGGCAAGCACCACATCGCCTCCGACATCGGCTGCCACCTGTTCTCGATCATGCCGCCTTTCGAGCTAGGTGCCACTACCATGGGCTACGGGCTGGGGCCGGCTTCCGCCTCGGCGTTCAATTCGCCCGATGCCAGGCGCCGCTCGATCTCCTTCGTCGGCGACGGCGGCTTCTGGCACAACGGCCTGACCTCCTCGGTCGGCAATGCCGTGTTCAACAAGAATGACGGCGTCATCGTCATCGTCGACAATTTCTATTCGGCCGCGACCGGAGGGCAGGACATCCTGTCGTCCCGCGCCGGCAACAAGACCAAGTCGACCAAGCACCCGATCACCGAGGCGGTGAAGGGCATGGGCGTCAAATGGCTGCGCCACATCGACCGCACCTACGACGTGACCAAGATGCAAGACACGCTGCGCGAGGCGCTGACGACGGACGAGAAGGGCCCGAAAGTCATTGTCGCCTCGTCCGAATGCATGCTCAACCGGCAGCGCCGCGAAAAGCCGCTGGTCGACAAGGCGATCAAGGGCGGGACGCGCATAGTCAAGCCGAAATTCGGTGTCGACGAAGATATCTGCACCGGCGACCATGCCTGCATGCGGCTGTCCGGCTGTCCGTCGCTTTCGGTGAAGTCGCTCGACGATCCGTTGCGCGACGATCCGGTGGCGCATATCGACCAAAGCTGCGTCGGTTGCGGCAATTGCGGCGAGGTCGCCGATGCGGCGGTGCTCTGCCCGTCCTTCTACCGCGCCGATGTCGTGCACAATCCGAGCCGCTGGGACCGTTTCCTTGAAGCCGCGCGCCGCGCCACGATCGGCCGCTTGCAGCGGCGCCGTGAAAGCCGGCGCCTGATATTCGCCGATGCTTGACGCCGTTCCATCAACCCGTTCAAAGGCCGGCGCGCCGGACGACGAGCGCGTCATCAAGCTTGCCGTGCTGGCGGTCGGTGGCCAGGGCGGTGGCGTGCTGGCCGACTGGATCACCGACGTCGCCGAGCGCAACGGCTACGTCGCGCAATCGACCTCGGTCGCCGGCGTCGCCCAGCGCACCGGCGCCACCATCTATTATGTCGAAATGTGCCGCGACACCGGCCGCCTGCCGGTCTTCGCGCTGTCGCCGTCGCAGGGCGACGTCGACATTCTGATCGCCGCCGAACTGATGGAGGCCGGCCGCGCCATCATCCGCGGCTTCGTCACGCCCGAGCGCACCACGCTGATCGCCTCGTCGCACCGCATCGCCGCGGTCTCGGAGAAGATCGAGCCCGGCGACGGCCGCGCCTCGTCCTCCAAGGTGCATGCCACGGCGGAAGCCGCGGCCAAGCGCTTCATTGCCTTCGACATGGAGAAGATCGCCGCCGACAATGGCTCGATGATCTCGGCCAGCCTGCTCGGCGCGCTGGCCGGCTCCGACGCCTTGCCGTTCAGTCGCGAAAGCTATGAGCAGGCGGTCAGTGCCGGCGGCCGTGGTGTCAAGGCCAGCCTCGCCGCCTTCGGCGCCGCCTACGATCGGGCGCGCGGCATCGCGAGTGCGCCTTCGGGCGACAAGACTGCAGGGCCGGCGGCCGCTGAAACCGGCTCGGGCGCCGCGACAGAAGTCAGCGGCCCGGAAAGCCTGTTGAAGGGCTGGCAACAATTGGCGGCGCGCGTCGCCATGCTGCCTGTACCCGTGCGCGACATGGCGCTTCGCGGCCTGAAAAAAGTGGTCGACTATCAGGACGTTGCTTATGGCGGCGAGTATCTCGACCGGCTCGACCGGGCCGTCGCTCTGGACGATGCCGAACACGCCTACGCGCTGTCGATCGCCGCCGCCAAGCATCTGGCCAACGCCATGTGCTACGACGACATGATCCGCGTCGCCGACCTGAAGACGCGCTCTAGCCGCGACCGACGCGTACGCCGTGAGGTTGGCGTCAAGGACGGCTCGGTCCTGCAGGTGACCGAATATTTCCATCCGCGCATCGAGGAATTCTGCGGCACGCTGCCGGCTGGGCTCGGCAGCTACATCGAGGCGCGGCCGAAGCTCGCCGCCTTCCTCGACCGCCGCATCAACCGCGGCCGCCATATCCGCACCGACAGTTTTGCCGGCTTTGCCGCATTGTGGTTCATCGGCGGCCTGCGCCGCTGGCGCCGCCGGCTGCTGCGCCACAAGGTCGAGACCGCCCATCTCGAGCGCTGGTATGCGCTGGCGCTCGGCCATGTCGGCCAGGACTACGCGCTTGGCACGGAGATCCTCAACTGCCGCCGGCTGATCAAGGGCTACAGCGACACCCACGCCCGCGCGCAGTCGAAATTCGACCGGGTGCTGTCGGCGCTCGACCTGGTCAAGGGCCGTCCGGACGCCGCCGACTGGATCCGGCGCCTGCGCGAAGCGGCGCTGAAGGACGAAAAGGGCGACATGCTCGACGGCGCGCTGAAGACCGTGGCGTCGCTGGGCGACACCTCGCCGAGCTGAGGCGCTCGTTCGACCCGGCGACAACTCAGTCTGTCGTCCGTGTCGCCTTCGACGCGGCAGTCTGCACGGCAATTCTCAGGCCGATGATCTCGGCGATCGCAGCCTCCAGCACCAGGACGATCGTTTCCTTCGCCACATCGTCGAAATTTTCGGCGACATAGCTCAGGTCGCTTAGGATGTCGTCTTCCTCTTCCATAATTTTCTCCCCCTGTTGAACGCCAGGCCGGAACGGCCGACGATGGGTGGCGATGAACTTGGCTTCTTTTGACGTGCCCATCGCGCGATTGCCCATTGTCGGTCGCATCATCGCCACTCTGCAAGGATTCGAAAATTAGCGATTGAGGGCAACCCGGAGTGTCTACCTAATCCATTCAAGTTCGACACGCCGCTCAACCCTATCCACGTTTAGCACCCTCACTTCAATCTCCTCGCCACGTTTAAGGCGGGGATCGGAAGCAAAGTTCTGGGGCAATCTCGACGAGTGTATCAGTCCATTAAAATCCCGCTCTAGCTCGACGAACACCCCAAAGGCGGCAGAGCCGGATACCTTGCATCGAGACACCGTCCCGACTGGATGGCGCTTGTTAGCCCCTACCCACGGACCGCCGACCACCTCACTTTCAAAACGACTTAAGCGACTCCTCGCCTTGGACAGACTGATCAAGTCTGCAAGCTCATCATTGTTGAACATCGCTCTATAGGCTGCCACCTCCCTTGCCTGGAGCATCTCAAGCTCATCGAGAACGTCCTCGGCGTTGTCCAGAATCGTTGCGTTGGTGTAATGTCGTCTCGTATCGGTTATGCGCTGTGCGATGCCTTGCGCGCGCGCTTCACTGGTGAACCAGTTATCTTCAGCGATCGCCGCAAGGTAATATTGATCCATGCAGACCTCCAAATGGACATGGCCTGCTGGAGCAATAGAAACTAGATCTGAATCGGTAATATTTGATTGCCGAAAATCCTCACAGATGACGCAGAAACCTTTGACGAGATATTCTAGCTCGCGATCAAAGATATCCGCATCTACACCGAATCTTTCAACGATCGAACGCAAGTCCTTCACGCGTAAATAGGCCTTCAGGCGCTCGTTTCCGGGTGCGTCGTAATGCCTCTTCAGGGTCTGTAGAATTACAAGCCGAGAGAAGAAATTCGGGTGCAGGTCGCGAATATCACAAGAAAACAGGTTCTTTAGATAAGAGGTGTCGCTGTCATAGTACCGCTGGCTTGCACGAAGTAGAACGTTGGTTACAAGACCAATGGGAAGAACATAGCGACCCTCAGAGAGCCGAATTTTGGTAATCTCATCAGATCCGATATGGCGCCACTCTTGCAGAAATCTAGAAAAATCTCTAGAGCCCGGCGCATATTGCGGCCAGATAAGCCAACGATGAGCCGACGTACATATCGATCGTGCTCGAATATAGACAAAAGAATAGAGGAAAAATAGAAGCCTTGGTCGGATGAAGGATATTCCACCTGCATTCCATTTGGGAGATTATACCTAAGAAGCTTCTGGCCTTTCTGCGTAAGCTCGCGGAGTGCCAAATTAACTCGGCTGGCTAGAATCCTCTGGAAGAGTGGTGGCTCGATCCTGAAGACAAGGTCCTTTAGAGCCGTGTCGAGAGGCGGCTCGTTTCTGTGATTGTCATAAGTCTCTTCTCGCAAGGGTAAAATTATCAACCCACGGAACTCGCGTTGAAGCCACTGTGCAGCCTCAAACATCAGCAATTGCTCTTCTCTTAAGCGCTTGTCGGAGTTGTCGAGGACAATAACCAACAGAATGCCCCGCTCGTTCGTGCTGTAACGAGCAGTGTTGACTGCCACCTTATGACGATCTCGTTTTAGACTGCCGAGTAGGTCTCCAAGCTTCGAATCGTGCAAACCCGGAGTGTTTTGGTAAAGCCGCCCCTCGCCTTTCCGAAACTCGTTAACCTCCACCGAATGCACCGCTTTTAAGATATCCAGATCGGAAAAATTAATCTTTGGTTGTGCAGTGAGACAGCCCTTGATGATCTCCTCACGCAACCAAGGATAGATTTCATCCCGAGAGATCGGGGCAGGATTCATGTCTATTCGAATCCACAGCGTCTTAGATCGAATGTCTGCTGGAAGTGCTATCTCTTGTAGGTAATCGACAAAGGTCGACTTACCTGCACCAGCACTTCCTATCAGGAGCATTATCTTTTGTTCGAGAGAGCGTGAAGCACGAAATGGCTTTATGATTTCTGACGGCTTCTCGGTATCATCGAGGGTCTTGGAATCTGTTACTGAGGCAGGAGTGGCCGCGCGAATAACCCTGTCGATAGGTTCAATATATCGCTCGCGGCGTTTAGAACTGATGTACGCATGGCGAGCTATGTATCGTCGTTCCTCCCGAGTTGTGGATTGAACAAGTGACCGAAATCTGCGGTGATTGTCGTTGCAAACGAGTTGATTGGGAGCTGCTCTTTCTGCTTGGATAGGCCTCCCACGAGCTTTACTGGCTTCCAGTATCGCACTGGCTTGAAGTGCGGCAGAAGCGAAAGATAGTACCGATTTAAGGTCTCGGCTCCGAAGAGATTCACCAACTCGCTCATCTTTGTGGAGTAGGGGTCGATTTCGTCGAATGGAAGGTCAAGCACAGGATTAGCTTGGTCGTGCCAACCAGCAACAAGTCGGTTACCGTCGGTTGCGAGCACTCGTGTGACAGGGTTCAGCCCACTAGGATGCAGCGCATTAAGCTCGCTCGCGTATAGTCTCGCTTCTCGAAAGGCTCCGAGGATGTCCGCACCAGGCTTTTTCCCCTCGGCAACCATCACTGGAAGTGAGCCGTGAACTACCACATAGTCGGGAATGTAGCTCTTCTGATCGCTACCCTTTCCGATGACAAAGCTTCGCAGGTTTTTCTGACCCCTTACCTGCGATGGGTTAATTCCTAACCCGGACGGGGTGTCGCCCACCAATAGCGGATAGAGAAGTTTATCCTCGACGTCTCGCTCACTCTCTAAGTTCGCCGCGATGGGCTTCTCAAACTTCATATTCTGGCTCCCTAAAGCGCTATCCGCCGAGTCAGGTGCCTCCGGCAAGAGAGCACTGCGTCCGCGTGTCGATTTGGTTTTTCGGTGGGCTTTTGCAAGCCGCGCCGACCTCTAATCTCGCGAGAGAGCCTAATATTCTCAGTACTGTGGTCCCCTCAGCACTCAGGCAAGTAACTGAAAAAATTGAGGCTTTTTCTGAAAAAATGATAGATTTGGATAGATCGTTTCTTGTCAGACCAGATCAGAATACCCCTTAGGCCAAGGGGAAAAACAATTAGGCCAAAGGAAGCCACTGAAAACAAATGGAAGTTTTGGTGCCGCTTAGGTGACTCGAACACCTGACCCCATCATTACGAATGATGTGCTCTACCAACTGAGCTAAAGCGGCCCGGGAAGCCGAGCTTCCAGGATGGGCTGCGTGATAGACGCAACCGGCCGCGAATTCAAGATGGCAGTCGCGATTTCAGGACGAGGCAATTCGTGCCGCCTCCGGCCGGGCGCAAGGGCCGCCGCCGCGCGGATCTACCATTGGCCGCGTGATGCCGCATCGGCACGCCGCGCGACCGCCACGTTGGCCGTGACCGGGAAAATCAGCGAAAAATGTTGATTCCTTTACCGAAAACCGCCGAAATGAGCTTTGTGCCCCTCGGCAAGGCAGAATGCGGCCGCTCGCTTGTTGATTGATTGGTCGCCTGCGGCTAACGATCATGGCAATGTGAATGAAATTGCAGAGGGAATTCGCTTGGACGCGATCGAAAAAGCGATCCGCAATGCCTTCGAGAAAGGCAATGCCGACGACCGGGCGTTTCGCGAGCGGGTCTATCGATCGGCTTTCGCGGCACTCGACCGTGCCCTGCAGGCCAATCCAAACGTCACGGTGGAGGTCGCCATCAAGCGCCGCAAGGCGGTCCAGGCGAAGATCACCGAAATCGAATCGGAATTCCTGCCGGCGGTTACCGACGTCGCCGCGCCGACCGACAGTTTGGAGGCAGCACCGGAGGTGGAGCCTCCGGCCGAAGCCGAGCCCGCGCCGTCGCCCGATGTCGTCGTTGACGGTCCGGCGCAGCCGCCCGAATCCGATGCGCCCCGGTCGCGCGTCCTGCCGGTCGTCCCCGACATAATGCCCGATGCGCCTGTTCCCGAGGCGCCGGTGATCGACATGGGAGCCTCGGCTCCGACCGAAGCCGAAACCGACGACGCGGAAGTGACGCCCGACCGCGACGACCGGCGGGCGAGGCGGCGGCGCCTGCCTTTGACCGCGATCTTCTTCGGCGTGACGCTGCTCGCAGCCGCCGGCATCGGCCTTTATTTCGCCAACCAGACCGGCGTCTTCAAATCGGCGACCGAACTCGACACGGCGCCGCCGGAAGCGCCGCCAACGGTCGACGGCGATGATTTCACGCCGGACGACACCGCTTCGCCGCCAAAGCAGGGCGAGGCGGACCAGGCGCGCGACTGGATCAACGTGTTTTCGCCGGGTGACCCGACGCAGGTCAATGCACCGTCGGACGCCAAGGCCGACGTTATCCAGGACGAAAGCGGTTCCTTCCTGCGCATCCGCTCGGGTGCATCCGGTTCGGCCATCAGCTTCGACGTCGGGCAAGGCGTGCTGGAAAAACTCGCCGGCAAGCATGCCACATTCGACATCATCGCGCGCTCCGAGGAGGGCCAGGAGACGCAGATTTCCGTCGATTGCAATTTCGGCGAACTCGGCGACTGCGGCCGCAAGCGCTATGCCGTCGGTCGCGAGCGCAATGAATATCTGTTCGACGTGCGCTTTCCCGACAAGCATCCGGGTGCTGCCGGCACCATCGCCATCAATTCCGACTTCGACAAGCAGGGCAAGTCGGTCGACATCTACGAGATTCGCGTCTCGGTCGTTCCGTAAAGCACGTCGCGTTCGGACGGGCCTCATGCGACGCAGTTTAGGTTCTTGTTTGGCGCATGTCGCGCAAAACCGCTGCACGCTTTTTGCGCGACATGCATTAACTATCGAGCAGCGCCTGCAGCGTCTCGATGCGGTCGGCTTCCGCGGCCGGCTTGTCCCAGCGCAGCCGCGAAATGCGCGGAAAGCGCATGGCGACGCCGGATTTGTGCCGCGTCGAACGGTTGAGCCCTTCGAACGCCACCTCCAGCACCAGGCCCTGTCTGCGGTCGGCCCGTACCGAGCGCACCGGGCCAAAGCGCTCAATCGTGTTGTCGCGGACATATTTGTCGATTTGCCTCAGTTCCTCGTCGGTGAAGCCGAAATAGGCCTTTCCCACCGGCACCAGCTCCTCCGATCCTTCCGGCCCGGACCAGACACCGAATGTGTAGTCGGAATAGAAGCTCGAGCGTTTGCCGTGGCCGCGCTGGGCGTACATCAGCACGGCGTCGACCGTGTGCGGATCGCGCTTCCATTTGAACCACGGCCCCTTCGGCCGCCCGGCCACATAGGGCGAATCCCAGCGCTTTAGCATGACGCCTTCGATGACCGGATGCAGCGGCTTGCGGCGCAATTCCTCCAGCGCCCGCCAGGTGGTGAATTCGACCAGCGGCGACAGATCGAAGCGACCCGGATCGAGCGTCCTGACGAAGGCCTCGAGCCGGCCGCGTCGTTCGCGGAAGGGCAATCCCCGCACATCCTCGTCACCAATCTGCAGCGCATCGTAGCAGCGCATGAAGGCGGGGTATTGCTGCTGGATCTTGGGTGACACGCTCTTGCGGTTCAGCCGCTGCTGCAGGTCCGAGAACGTGCCCGTCGCCTGCCTGGGGTCACCGACCAGAAGCTCGCCGTCGAGGGCGCCTGAAAAATCCATCGCCTCGGCAAGATCCGGAAAGGCGCCGGAGACATCGTCACCGGTGCGCGAATAGAGCCGGCGAATGCCGCCTTCGCAAACCGCCTGGACGCGGATGCCGTCCCATTTCCATTCGGCCGCGTAGTCGGCCGGGTCGAGCTTTTCGAGGTCGCCGTCGCCGACGGCGTTCGACAGCATCACTGGCCTGAACAGCGCCAGCGCCGTCTTCCTGGGTTTTTCCGCCTTGCCCTCCAGCCAGGCGAACAGAGCCGCATAAGGCGGCGTCAGCCCGTGCCAGAGTTCCTCGATCTCGGCGATATCGACCTTGCCGAAATCGGCCAGCGCCTGCTTGGCGAGCCGCGCCGAGACACCGATGCGCAGGCCGCCGGTGACCAGCTTTATGATGGCAAAGCGCGCAGACGTGCTGGCGCTGTCGAGCAGCCGGGCCAGCACCTGTGGCCCGTCGGAACGGCTTGCCGCTTGCAGCTTGGCCACTACCTCGGCCAGCGTCGGCGCGTGGTTCGCAATATCGAGAGGCGCTTGCGGCCAGACCAGCGACACGGTCTCGGCCAGGTCGCCGACATAGTCGTAGGAATAGCCGAACAGCACGGGATCCATGCGCTCGATCACCAGCGTGCGCAGCATTGCCGGCTTGACCGCGGCGATGGAAAGATCGCCGGTAATGGCCGCCAGCGCCAGCCCGCGATCCGGATCCTCGACGCTGCGGAAATAGTCGGTCAAAAGCGTCAGCTTGCCGTTGCGCGACGGCGTCAGCACCAGCCGGTCGAGAAGCTCGGCGAAGCGGTTCATGAGCGGAGCGCCAAGGGGGGAAGTTTGCGATCCTTCGCGCCCCCCTCTGTCCTGCCGGACATCTCCCCCACGAGGGGGGAGATCGGATGTCGCGACTGGTTTCGCCAATCTCGAACGTCGCTGGAATGAGCGCGGCGGCGAAGAAGCCAATCTCCCCCCTTGCGGGGGAGATGGCCGGCAGGCCAGAGGGGGGTGTGAAGGATCGCGGCGCCCGCGATTGGTGGTTCAACAATTGCCATCAATCGCCCTCGTCCTCATAGCCGACGAGATGCAGCGGCCTGGCGGCGATGCCTTCGAGTTCGCACCAGCGCACCAGCGCCTCCTCGCGGCCATGCGTCACCCAGATTTCTTCCGCGCCGGTCTCCTTGATCGTCGCTGTCAGCTCGTCCCAGTCGGAGTGATCGGAGATAATCAGCGGCAGCTCGACGCCGCCCTGCTTGGCGCGCTGGCGGATGCGCATCCAGCCTGAGGCGAAGCACGACATCGGATCGGGAAAGCGCCGCGCCCAGCGATCGGCGAAGGCGGATGGCGGGCCGATGACGATGGCGCCGGCAAAGTCGCTTTTTTGGCCGGTCTCGACGGTCGCCGGTTCCAATGTGCCGAGATCTATGTCCTGGCTCTGGTAATATTCGCTGAGCTTGGCCAGCGCACCATGGATGTAGATCGGCTTTTCGTAGCCGGCATGGCGCAGCAGCCGCATGATACGCTGCGCCTTGCCCAGCGCATAAGCGCCGACCAGATGCGTGCGCTCGGGAAACTGTTCGGTCGATTTCAGCAGCCGGGCGATCTCTTCGGAATCGGGTGGATGGTGAAACACCGGCAGGCCGAACGTCGCCTCGGTGATGAAGACGTCGCACTGGAGCGGCTCGAACGGGTCGCAGGTCGCGTCGTTCTGGCGTTTATAGTCGCCGGACGCGACGATGCATGTGCCCTGATGCGCGACCTTGATCTGCGCCGAGCCCAGCACATGGCCGGCCGGGTGAAAGCTGACGGCCACACCGCCAAGCGCAATCGTCTCGCCGAGCACGGCGGCTTGCGTCGTTCCGGCAAAACCTTCGCCGTAACGCAGACCCATAATATCGAGCGTCTGCTGCGTCGCCATTACCGAGCGGTGGCCGGAGCGGGCATGGTCGGAATGGCCATGCGTGATCAGCGCCCGGTTGACCGGCCGCACCGGGTCGATGAAGAAATCGCCGGGCGGGCAATACAACCCTTCCGGCCGGGGATGAAGCAGGTCGCTGGCGCGCATGGCCCCAAGATAGGCGCTAATTCCGGCGCGGGAAGCCTGTTGTAAGTCACTGCTGACTCCAGCATAGAGCGCAAGCCGGGCTGCAAACACCCGGCGGAACTCGATCACGATGAAACCGCTCCAGACCTCGTCCGGCGATTTGACCGCCGACCGCCGCGCCGACTATGCCGAAATGCTCTATGCATCCGGCGATCATGCGGCAGCCGCGGAATTGCTGCTCGGCGCGCTCGAACTGGCGCCGCAATGGCCAGCCGGCTGGTTCCGCCTCGGCGAGATGCAGGAAGCGGCGGGCGCGCCCGATCGTGCCGCGCAGGCCTGGACGACGGCACTGCGGCTCGACCCGGCGGACAGGCTCGGCGCGGTGCTCAAGCTGCAATTGATCGGCAGGGCAGCGGCTGCCCAGGCGCCGCCCAGCGCCTTTGTCGAGACGCTTTACGACCACTATGCCGAAAGCTTCGAGGGTGAGCTGGTCGACAGGCTCGGCTACCGTCTGCCCGAATGCCTCGACCGCGCCATCCGGGCAGCACGGCCGGGCCGGTTTTCGCTGGCGCTCGATCTCGGCTGCGGCACCGGCCTCATGGGCCAGAAGCTGCGGCCAATCGCCGATCGGCTGGAGGGTTACGACATCTCGGCCGGCATGCTGAGGCAGGCGCGCGCCAAAGGCCTCTACGATCTGCTCGTCAAGACGGACCTGCAGGATTTTTGCTATTCTGGCCCGAAAGCCGATCTGGTGACGGCGGCCGATGTGTTTATCTATGTCGGCGCACTCGACAGGGTGGTGAACAAGATTGCCGGAATGCTTGCCGGCGGCGGTCTGTTTGCGTTCTCCGTCGAGACGCTCCCGGGCGGAGAATCGTCTGACAGTGCCGGCTTCGCCCTGCAGCCGTCGCGCCGCTACGCGCATTCGCGAGGCTATATAGAGCGGGTTCTGGATGCCGACGGCTTTTCGGTCCTGTCGCTGCAGGCAACGATCATCCGGCAGGATCGCCGCGAACCGGTCGAAGGGCTGGCCGTAGTGGCAAGCTTGCTTTCCGGCAGCGTAAAATCTGGCTAAGACTTCTGCCGCTGCGCATGAGAAGCCGCAGCGGCGAAAGACAAGGAGCACGTTCATGCGCTGGAACATGACGGTCTTGGCATCTTGCCTGGCGATGGCCGGCTGCGTCGGCAATTCGATGTCCGAACGGCAGGACGAAAACGTCCAGTCCTCGCTGCTGTATGACAAGGTGCCTTGCGATCAATTGCTGGCGCAACGAAACGGCCTGGCGCAGCAATATCATCTGCCGGTGGACGCCAAGCCGTCCTTCTCCAACCCGGCGACGGGCTTTGGCCCGTTCACGCCGGATATTCGCTCAAAAGCCAAGCGCGACGCCGACCAGGCAAGCGGCAAGATCGACGCCATGAACCGGTCGATTGCCCGCCGCGAATGCGGCAAGCCGGCCAAAAAGAACAAGCTCGGCCTGACCTGACCGGATCCTAATCCGCCACCTTCCACTGCTCGCGCGAGGCGCTGGCGGGATAGACGCCGAGAATGCGCATTTCGCGCGAGAAAAAGCGCAACTCGTCGAGTGCCAGCTTCACCAGCGGATCGTCGGGATGGCCCTCTATGTCGGCGTAGAACAGCGTCGCTGTAAACGCGCCGAGCTGGTAGCTTTCCAGCTTGGTCATGTTGATGCCATTGGTGGCAAACCCGCCCATCGCCTTGTAGAGCGCCGCCGGCACGTTTCGGACGCGGAAGATGAAGGTCGTCATCATCTTGGCGTCGGCCGAGGGACGTTCGGCCCATTGCTTGTTCTTGGTCAGCACCACGAAGCGGGTGACGTTGCTGTCGGTGTCCTCGACATTCTCCTCGATGATGTCGAGTCCGTAGAGGGTCGAGGCCAGCGCCGGCGCCAGCGCGGCCATGGTGCGGTCCTTCATCGCGGCGACCATCTTGGCGGCGCCCGCGGTATCGCCGGCAACCGCCGCCTTCCAGCCGTTCTTGCGGATGTATTTGCGGCATTGGCCGAGCGCGTGGATGTGGCTGTGCACGGTCCTGATCTCGTCGCGCCTGACGCCGGGCAGCACCATCAGCTGGAAGTGGATCGGCAGAAAGTATTCGCCGATGATGTGCAGCTTCGATTCCGGCAAGAGGTGATGGATGTCGGCGACGCGACCGGCAATGGTGTTCTCGATCGGGATCATGGCCAGATCGGCCTTGCCGGTCTCGACGGCGTTGAAGGCGTCCTCGAAGGTCGGGCACGGCAACGGCTCCATCGACGGGAACATGTTGCGGCAGGCGGTGTCGGAATTGGCGCCCGGCTCGCCCTGGAAGGATATTTTGTTGGTCTTTTCAGGCATGCGCGGAGTCTCGGGAATTGGGGGAAGAATTTCTTAGTTGGAAAGGAGCGCCCTGGCGCGTTCGAGATCGTCCGGCGTATCGACGCCAAGCGGCACCGACTGCACGATCTCCGCATCGATGCGCATGCCAGCCTCCAGCGCCCGCAACTGCTCGAGCCGCTCGCGGCGCTCCAGCGGCGATGGCCTTAGCGCAACGAAGCGTTCGAGCGCGGCGCGGCGATAGGCATAGAGGCCGATATGATGGTAGAGCGGGCCTTCGCCCCAAGGGGCGGTGGCGCGGGTGAAATAGAGCGCCCTGAGCCGCGTCGTCGAGAGTGGCGAGCCGACCAGCTTGACGACGTTCGGATTGGTCTTTTCCTCATCGCGGACGATCTCGACGCAGAGCGTGGCGATATCCACCGCCGCGTTCTCGAAAGGCTTCAGCGCGGCACCGATAACAAGGGGGTCGATGGACGGCAGATCGCCCTGCACATTGACGATCGTCTCGACCGTCTTGCCGGGGTCGAGAATGGTCAGGGCTTCGAAGATGCGGTCGGAACCGGTTTCGTGGTCCGCCCGCGTCATCACCGCCTCGAAACCATGCGCGCGCACCGCCTCCGCAACGCCTTGCGTATCGGTGGCGACGACCACCCGGCCGAGCCCCGCCTCGGCAGCACGGCGGGCGACGTGGACGATCATCGGAGTGCCGGCAATGTCGGCCAGCGGCTTGCCCGGCAGGCGGGTCGAGGCCATGCGGGCCGGGATCAGGATGAGCGTGGACATGAGGCGGGCAGGGGCTCGAAAAAGAGGGGGACAAAAGTGGCAAAAGGTCTCACTGGCAGCGCCCTTATAGGTGTTGCAACGCTGGAGCAAAAGACCTAGTTTCCGCGCGATTTGACCGCCTCGCAGGGTGGTTCACGATACCGACGGACGGAGTGGACGGATCGGTCCGCCGGAAAAGGGAGCCTGGGGCGTATGGATTCCAACGAAGTCAACAAGCTCCTCGCCGGTTTCCTCGGCACGGTGTTCATCGTCTTTTCCGTTGGCATCGTATCTGACGCGCTGTTTGCCTCGCCGACGCCGGAAAAGCCCGGCTTCGCCATCGAGGCGACCGAGCCCGCCGAAGGCGGCCCGGCCGCTCCAGCCGCGGAGGCCAAGCCGATCGCCGAGCTGCTGGCCACCGCCAATGCCGAAGCGGGTGCCGCCATCTTCAAGAAATGCCAGGCCTGCCACTCCGGCGAAAAAGGCGGCCCCAACAAGGTTGGCCCCGATCTGTGGGACATCATCGACCGTCCGGTCGCCGAGCATGAGGGCTTTGCCTATTCGGCCGGCATGAAGGAGTTCTCCAAGGGCGGCAGCGAGAAGTGGACCTACGACAATCTCAACCACTTCATCACCTCGCCGAAGAAGTTCGTGAAGGGCACGGCGATGGGCTTCGCCGGCCTGCCGAAGGATGAGGACCGCGCCAACGTCATCGCCTATCTGCGCACGCTGTCGGACAATCCGAAGCCGCTGCCGGCGCCCGGCGCCTCGGCCGAAAACGCGCCCGCCAAGCCGGCCGAAGGCGCAGCCCCTGCCAAGCCGGCAGAAGGCGCGGCGCCCGCCGCTCCGGCCGCACCCGCAAAATAACAAAACCGTAATGACATAATCCTTGAAAAAGCCGGGTTCAGCCCGGCTTTTTGCTTAGGAAAAATGCATATGCGGCGACAAAGCTTCTCGGTTGCGGTTTTCAGCGCCGCCAAATGATCTAGATTGAGCCCAGACGCTATGGTGACGGCGCTATATCGCGAAGAGGAGAACGCATGACGGTTGGCCGAGCGCGGATGCTTCTGAAATCAGTGCTGATGCTGGCTGCTTTTGCCGGCGGCCTGCAGGCGGCCTTCGCGGACGAATGGCGCACGACCTCGTCGCTGATCGGCGAATCCAAATACGGCGACAATTTCCAGCATTACGATTACGTCAATCCGGATGCACCGAAGGGCGGCACGCTGAATTCGGTTGTGCTGGGCACGTTCGACAGCTTCAATCCCTACATCGTGCAGGGTTCGCCGGCCGCCGGCTTCGCGCAGTTTGGCGGCGGCCTGCTCTACGACACGCTGATGGAGCAGGCGACCGACGAGGGCAGCACCAGCCATCCGCTGATCGCCGACGCCTATAAATATCCGGCCGACTATTCCTCGGCGACCTACCGGCTCGACCCGCGGGCGAAATGGCATGACGGCCAGCCGATCACCACGGACGACGTGATCTGGTCGTTCCAGGTACTGAAGGCCAACAGCCCGATGTACAGCCGCTATTTCGAAAACGTCACCGACGCCGTCGCCATCTCCGACCGCGAGGTCGAGTTCCACTTCAGTCAGAAAGGCAACCGGGAGCTACCGAAGATCATCGGCGACCTCGTCGTGTTGCCCAAGCACTGGTGGGAAGGCACGGACGCCAGCGGCAAGAAACGCGACGTCACCAAATCGACATTGGAGCCGCCGCTGGGATCGGCCGCCTACAAGATCGCCAGCTTCAAGCCGGGGTCCGAAATCATCTGGCAGCGCGTACCCGATTACTGGGCGGCCAAGCTGCCCGTAAAAATCGGCCGCGAGAATTTCGACAGGCAGCGTTTCAGCTATTTTCTGGACGACAACGCCGCCTGGCAGGCCTTTACCAAGGGCGGCTTGGACGACATCAAGCCGGAGAACAGTTCGAGGCGCTGGAACACATTCTATGATTTTCCGGCAGTCAAGGCCGGTGACGTCATCAAGAAGGAATTCAAGACCGCGTCGCCCGAACCGATGCAGGCCTTCATGCTCAACACCAGGCGCCCGCTGTTCCAAGATCGCCTGGTGCGCGCCGCGCTGATGTACCCGTTCGACTTCGAGACGATGAACCGGACCCTGTTCTTCGGTTCCAACACCCGCACCAGCAGCTATTTCCAGGGCACGGAACTGGCGTCGAGCGGCCTGCCGCAAGGCAAGGAACTGGAGATCCTGGAGCAGTACCGCGACAAGCTGCCGCCCGAAGTCTTCACCCAGGAATTCAAGCTGCCGGTCTACGACACGCCGCAGGCGGAGCGCAAATACCTGAAGACCGCGGTCGATCTGTTCGCCAAGGCCGGCTGGGTGATCAAGGGCGGCAAGATGGTCAACGCCAAGACCGGCGAACCGTTCAAATTCGAGATCCTCGGTTGGAACGACACCGACCAGGTCATCGCCAGCCCATATATCGCCAATCTGCGCAAGATCGGCGTCGACGCGACGCTGCGCCTGATCGACCAGACCCAGTATATCAACCGCGTCAAGCATTTCGATTACGACGTCATCATATGGCAACTCGGCCAGTCGGACTCTCCCGGCAACGAACAGCGCGACTTCTGGAGCTCCAAGGCCGCCGATTCGCCGGGATCGCGCAATTACGCCGGCATCAAGAATCCGGTCGTCGATGCGCTGGTCGATCGGATCATTTATGCCACCGACCGCGACGATCTCGTTGCCGCCACCCATGCGCTCGACCGGGTGCTGTTGTGGAATTTCTACGTCGTGCCGCAATATTACCGCGCCGTGGTCTGGCTCGCCTACTGGAACAAGTTCGGTATGCCGGAAAAGCAGCCCGCCTATAGCGGCGTCGACCAGAATTCCTGGTGGATCGACCCGGCCAAGGAAAAGGCGCTGGCGGCCAAATACAAGAGCGGCAATTGATGGCGGCGCTGCCCCGTCGCGACTTCCTCGCCCTGGGCGGTGCCGCCGCGGCCGCAGCGCTGCTGCCCGGCCGGGCTTTCGCGGCCATTCCAACCGGCGTGAAACTGCACGGGTTGTCGGCTTTTGGCGATCTCAAATACGGGCCGGATTTCACGCATTTCGACTGTGTCAATCCGGACGCTCCCAAGGGCGGCCGGATGAATTTCGCCCCGCCGAACTCCACCCTCAATCAGAGCTTCCTGACTTTCAACACACTGAACTCACTGGTGTTGAAGGGGGATTCGCCGCCGCGCACCGAGCTCTGCTTCGATTCGCTGATGGCAAGGGCAGTCGACGAACCGGATGCGGTCTACGGCCTGCTTGCCGAATCCGTTACCTTGTCGCAGGATCGCAATGGCTACCGCTTCAGCCTGCGGCCACAAGCGCGCTTCCATGACGGGTCGCCGCTGACCGCCGACGACATTGCCTTCGCCTTGAACCTCTACAAAGACCGGGGACATCCGAACCTTTCCCAAGCGCTGCGGCACATGACAGAAGCGGTCGCAATCGATCCGCTTACAGTCAACCTTACCTTCAACGGCCAACAGTCCGCGCAGAATATCCTCGCGATCGTCGTAATGCCGATCGTGTCGAAAGCGTTCTACACCGCCAATGATTTCGACGCCTCGACGATGACGCCACCGCTCAGCTCCGGACCATACAGGGTTGGACGGGTGGTGGCCGGGCAGACTGTCGAATATGAACGCGTCGCCGACTATTGGGGCCGCGATCTGGCCGTGAACCGCGGCAGTCATAATTTCGACCGCATCCGTATCGATTTCTACCTTGATCGCCAGGCAGCCTTTGAAGCATTCAAGAAAGGGGATACGCATTTTCGCGAGGAGTTCACCTCGCGGGTATGGGCGACCGGCTACGACTTTCCAGCACTGAAGGATGGCAGGGTCGTCAAACGCGAATTTCCTGGCGAGAAAACGCCATCCATGCAGGCTGTCGCGCTGAACCAGCGCCGTCCGCAGTTCCGCGACATTCGCGTGAGACGGGCAATCGCCTATTGCTTCGACTTCGAATGGACCAGGCGGGTTCTGTTTTTCGACTCCTACGAGCGTTCGCAATCGAACTTCGAGCGATCGGATTACAAGGCCAAGGGCCTGCCCTCACCCAAGGAGTTGGCCCTGCTGGAGCCGTTTCGAGCCGAGTTGCCGCCGGAGACCTTCGGCGAACCGGTGATGCAACCCGTCTCCGACGGTTCCGGGCACGACCGTAAGCTGCTGCGCGAGGCTTCGAGGCTGCTTGCCGAAGGCGGCTGGAAGCGAGCGGGCAATTTCGTCCTCAACGACAAAGGCGAGCGCCTGCGCGTGGAAATGCTTGCCGAG
This sequence comes from Mesorhizobium sp. M0048, assembly GCF_040323405.1. Classification (NCBI taxonomy): domain Bacteria; kingdom Pseudomonadati; phylum Pseudomonadota; class Alphaproteobacteria; order Hyphomicrobiales; family Phyllobacteriaceae; genus Mesorhizobium; species Mesorhizobium sp. M0048. The sequence goes on from NZ_JAMYUV010000006.1 coordinate 72,083, forward strand.
GACGAGGGTCTCGTTCGTATTTTCGCGCCATGGTCCGAGAATATGAAGGCGATCGGCATCGACGCTTCGATCCGGCAGGTCGACTCGACGCAATTTGAAGCGCGGCAGAGCAATTTCGACTTCGACTTCAACATGCTCGCATGGTCGATCGGAGCGACGCCCACCGCCGACGGTTTGGAGATTCTCTACGCTTCCCAAATGGCGAAAACGCCGGGGATGCGCAACTATCCGGGTACGGAAAGCAAAGCCATCGACGCGCTGATCGAGGCAGCCGGCAAGGCGCAGAGCCGGATCGAACTCGTAACCGCGCTCAACGCGCTCGATCGGGTCTTGCGCGCGCGGCTAGACTGGATTCCAACATATCATCTGGCGAATCACCGAGCAGCCTTCTGGGACATGTTCGGCTTTCCCGCTCAAAAGCCGGATTACGACTTTCCGGTCGAGACGTCGTGGTGGTTCGACAAAGACAAGGCGGCAAAGATTGGCAAAGGCTGAGATTTTCGCACAAGCGAGGCAGGGAACCTGATGGGCGCCTATATACTGCGCCGCATCCTGTTGATGATCCCGACCCTGTTCGGCATCATGGCGGTATCCTTCGCCGTCATCCAGTTCGCGCCGGGCGGGCCGGTCGAGCAGGTCATCGCCAGGCTGACCAACCAGGGCGGCAGCGATCGCCTAGGCGGCGGCGGCGGTGATGCCGGCGGCGCCAATTTCGATGTCGCCGGCGACGTCGGCTCGAAATACCGCGGCGCGCAAGGGCTCGACCCGGAATTCATCAAGAAGCTGGAGAAGCAGTTCGGTTTCGACAAGCCGCCGCTCGAGCGCTTCGGCATGATGCTGTGGAACTATCTCCGCTTCGATTTCGGCGACAGCTATTTCCGCGACATCTCGGTGCTCGACCTGATCCTGGAAAAGATGCCGGTGTCGATCTCGATCGGACTGTGGATCACACTCTTGTCCTATCTGATCTCGATCCCGCTCGGCATCCGCAAGGCAGTCAAGGACGGCTCCACCTTCGACGTCTGGACCAGCGGCGTCGTCATTGTCGGTTACGCCATTCCGGGCTTCCTGTTCGGCATATTGCTGATGGTGCTGTTTGCCGGCGGCTCGTTCTGGGACTGGTTTCCGCTGCGCGGCCTCACCTCCGACAATTGGGACCAGCTGTCGTGGCCGCAGCGGATCGTCGACTATTTCTGGCACATGACCCTGCCGCTGACGGCGCTGGTGCTGTCGGCCTTCGCCACGACGACGTTGCTCACCAAGAATTCCTTCCTTGAGGAGATACGCAAGCAATATGTGGTCACAGCCCGCGCCAAGGGCCTGTCGGAGCGGCAGGTGCTTTATGGCCACGTCTTCCGCAACGCCATGCTGATCGTCATCGCGGGTTTCCCCGGTGCCTTCATCTCGGCATTCTTCACCGGGTCGCTGCTGATCGAGAACATCTTTTCGCTCGATGGCCTCGGCCTGCTTGGTTTCAACTCGGTGGTGCAGCGCGACTATCCGGTGGTCTTCGCCAATCTCTACATCTTCTCGCTGCTTGGCCTGTTCGTCGGGCTGCTGTCCGACCTGATCTATACCTGGGTCGATCCGCGCATCGACTTCGAGCGGAGAGACGTCTGATGGAGCAGGCGACAGCCGAAACGGCGCCGCCTCGGATCGCGCGGCCCTTTCTGTCGCCGCTCAACCAGCGGCGCCTGCAGAACTTCAAGTCCAACAGGCGCGGCTACTGGTCGTTGTGGATTTTCCTGTTCCTGTTCGTGCTGTCGCTGGTTTCCGAACTGATCGCCAACGACAAGCCGATCATCGCCTCCTACAAGGGCGAGATCCTGTTTCCGGTCCTGGTCGCCTATCCCGAGGAGAAGTTCGGCGGCTTCTATGCGGTCACCGACTACCGCGACCCGGTCATCCAGGACGAGATCAATGCCAATGGCTGGATGGTCTGGCCGCCGGTGCGCTACTCCTACCAGACCGTCAACAACGCCATTCCCGAAGCAGCACCGACCAAGCCGTCCTGGCTCTACGACAAGAAGACGCGATGCAACCAGTATCCGAAAGGCGAAGCGGACCCCAATTGCAACGTCGGCAACTGGAACTGGCTGGGCACCGACGACCAGGCCCGCGACGTGCTGGCGCGCGTCATCTACGGCTTCAGGATATCGGTGCTGTTCGGCCTGATCCTGACCGCCGGCTCGGCGCTGATCGGCGTGGCGGCCGGCGCCTTGCAGGGCTATTTCGGCGGCTGGACCGACCTTCTTTTCCAGCGCTTCATCGAGATCTGGTCGGCGATCCCAGTGCTGTACCTGCTCTTGATCGTCGCCGCCATCCTGCCGCCCGGCTTCTTCATCCTGCTCGGATTGATGCTGCTGTTCTCCTGGGTGGCGCTGGTCGGCGTGGTGCGGGCCGAGTTCCTGCGCGCCCGCAATTTCGAATATGTCAATGCGGCGCGCGCGCTCGGCGTGCCCAACATCACCATCATGTTCCGGCATCTGCTTCCCAATGCCATGGTGGCGACGCTGACCTTCCTGCCCTTCCTGCTCAGCGGCTCGATCTCGACGCTGACCTCGCTCGACTATCTCGGCTTCGGCCTGCCGCCCGGCTCCGCCTCGCTGGGCGAACTGTTGAAGCAGGCGCAGCGCAACCTCAACGCCCCCTGGCTCGGCATTTCCGGCTTCGTCGTCATCTCGCTGATGCTGTCGCTGCTGGTCTTCGTCGGCGAGGCCACCCGCGACGCCTTCGATCCGCGCAAGACGTTCAGATGAGGGCGATGCAGGCTGGCATTCGGCATGTTATATTCCGGAAATGGCAATCCGGACAAAAGCGGACGTACCCTCAAGTGACCGGCGGCTTTGATCGGTGAAACACCAGTGGCAGCCATCGCTCGATCACTGGAGAGCAAATTGGCCGATATGAGCGAACCCGGAGCCATGACGGTGTGTTGGCGTCCGTGCAGTCCGTCAATCCGCACGTTGGGGAAGGAAGGGTTATGAATAGGATCATCCTTGAACACTACCCGGCATCGAAGCTCCCGGATGAACTGCGAAAAGGCATAGCGCCGAGCGCCTCGGTCAGAGTGACAGTGGAGGAGGAGGCCAACAGGCCCCTTGGCCGCGAACAATTGCTTGAACTCATGCGGGATGCTCAGGCCAACGCGCCGGGAACAAGCCTCGACGAGGCTGTCGCGCGTGTTCGTGCCCTCCGCGATGAGTGGGAGGATTGATGGCTGCAGTCCGGCTTTATGTCGACACCAACATTTTCATCTATGCCTTTGAAAACAATGATGCGCTTGCAAACAAACTGCTTCAGCTCATTTCACTGAACGAGGGCAGAAAGCAGCCTTTCCTGGCGACGAGTGAGATCGTGCTCGCGGAGTTGATGGTCGATCCCTTGAGAAAGAACAATGAGCGACTGATCGAGCTCTACGACAATATTTCAATCGGCAATGCCTTCATCTCAATTGGGACGATAACTCGCGACGTTCTCTGGCACGCAGCACAGTTACGTTCGGAATTCCTTTCGTTGAGATTACCAGACGCGATCCATCTTTCCACAGCGATGCACTTCGGCTGCACCCAATTTCTGACCGCGGACACGAGGTTGAAAGAGACCTATTCTATCGCACCAAATCGTCTCGTCCCCCCTCAAATGGCAGCCAAAATTTCGATCATACGACCGGAAATTTCCGCCTTGGACAGGGTTGTCGCGGAAGTTGAGCTATGACCCCCCCTCTCCTCTCGGTCCAGGATCTCAGCGTCGCCTTCACGCAAGGCGGCAGCCAGTCGGTCGCCGTCGACCATATCTCCTTCGACCTCGCCAAGGGCGAGACGGTGGCGCTGGTCGGCGAATCCGGCTCCGGCAAGTCGGTCACCGCGCTGTCGGTGCTGAAGCTGCTGCCCTATCCGACCGCCAGCCACCCGTCGGGAAAGATCCTGTTCCTCGGCGCCGACCTGCTTGCCGCGGACGAGAGAGACTTGCGCCGCGTGCGCGGCAACAAGATCACCATGATCTTCCAGGAGCCGATGACCTCGCTCAACCCGCTGCACACGATCGAGCAGCAGATCGTCGAGGTGCTGAAGCTGCACCAGGGCCTGGGCGATCGCAACGCCAAGGCGCGCACGCTGGAACTTCTGCACGAGGTCGGCATCCGCGAACCGGAAAAACGGCTCGACGCCTATCCGCACCAGCTTTCCGGCGGCCAGCGCCAGCGCGTCATGATCGCCATGGCGCTCGCCAACGAGCCTGAACTGTTGATCGCCGACGAGCCGACGACCGCGCTCGACGTCACCGTCCAGGCGCAGATCCTCGAATTGCTGGCCGGCCTGAAAAGCCGCAAGAACATGTCGATGCTGTTCATCACCCACGATCTCGGCATCGTCAGGAAGATCGCCGACCGGGTCTGCGTGATGACCAAGGGCAAGATCGTCGAGACCGGCCCGACCAAGGAGATATTCGCCAATCCGCAGCACGCCTACACGCGGCATCTGCTTGCCGCCGAGCCGAAAGGCAAGCCGCCGGCGGCCAACCAGGCCGCCAAGCCGGTGATGGTCGGCAAGGACGTCAAGGTCTGGTTTCCGATCAAGAAGGGCTTCTTCCGGCGCACCGTCGACAATGTGAAGGCGGTCGACGGCATCGACGTCACCGTGCGGGCCGGCCAGACGCTTGGCGTCGTCGGCGAATCCGGCTCAGGCAAGACGACGCTCGGCCTGGCGCTGGCCAGGATGATCTCGTCGACGGGGACCATCCAGTTCAACGGACGCGGCATCGATCAGCTGTCCTTCAGCGAAATGCGGCCGTTGCGACGCGAGTTGCAGATCGTCTTCCAGGATCCGTTCGGTTCGCTCAGTCCGCGCATGTCGGTCGCCGAGATCATCGAGGAAGGGTTGAAGATCCACGAGCCGAAACTGTCTCCTGATGCGCGCGACGAGCGTGTCGTCGACGTCCTGAAGGAAGTCGGCCTCGATCCGGCGACGCGCAACCGCTATCCGCACGAATTCTCCGGCGGCCAGCGCCAGCGCGTCGCCATCGCGCGCGCCATGGTGCTCAACCCGCGTTTCGTCATGCTGGACGAGCCGACCTCGGCGCTCGACATGAGCGTGCAGGCGCAGGTCGTCGACCTCTTGCGCAGCCTGCAGGCCAAGCACGATCTCGCCTACCTCTTCATCAGCCACGATCTGAGGGTCATCCGCGCGCTCGCCAACGAAGTCATCGTCATGCGTAATGGCAGGATCGTCGAGGCCGGTCCTTCCGAACAGATTTTCGGCAACCCGCGGACCGACTATACAAAGGCGTTGATCTCGGCCGCCTTCAAGATCGAAACGGCGCCGGTCGGTATCGTCAGCGAGTAGATTTTCGCCAGAGATCATGCACAAAATCAAAACGCTGCCGCGCCCCTGCGAGTCCGGACGCGAACGCTGTTGGTAAAAGGGAAAAACAATCCGCAATGGAAAAAGGCCGCATCCTGCTTGCCCTCACCGGTATTCATCCGCTGCGCTGGCGCGAACTGCTGTCCGCGGAGCGCGAAGTGGTGCTCGAGCCGAATGGCGCCGGCGATCCCTCGATCACCTATGCTGTGGTGTGGAAACAGAGGCCGAACCTGTTGTCGTCGCTGCCCAATCTGCGGGCTATCTTCTCGATCGGCGCCGGCGTCGACCACATTTTCGCCGATCCCACCTTGCCCGACGTACCGGTCGTCAAAGTGGTCGCCGACAACCTTACCCAGTACATGACCGAATACGTCGTCTGGCGGGTGCTCGACCACCATCGCCAGGGCATGCTCTACCGCGCCCAGCAGCAGAAGAAGATCTGGCACGAGCCGCAGCAGCGGCCGGCCGGCGACATCTCGGTCGGCATTATGGGGCTCGGCACGCTTGGCCGCGCGGCGGCATCGGTACTGTTGTCGCTCGGCTTTCCCGTTAATGGCTGGTCGCGCAGCGATCGGCCGATGGAACGTGTCTCGACTTACGCGGGCGAGGCCGGCCTGATCCCGTTCCTCAATGCCACCGATATCCTGGTGGTGCTGTTGCCGCTGACGCCACAGACGCACGGCATCATCAACCACGGCGTGCTGAAGGAGCTGCGCAAGCGCAATGGCCTCGGCGGCTCGGTGCTGATCAATGCCGGGCGCGGAAGGCTGCAGAAGGACGCCGACATTTTGCGCGCGCTGGACGACGGCACGCTGAAGGAAGCCAGCCTCGACGTGTTCGAGGTCGAACCGCTGCCGAAGACCAGCCCGCTATGGAGTCACCCGAAAGTGTTCGTGACGCCGCACGCGGCGGCAACTTCCGATCCGGTCCACCTGGCGCCGATCATGCTGCGTCAGATGGACGCCTTCGAGCGCGGCGAAGCGCTGGAAAATGTGGTGGATCGCGACGCGGGGTATTGATTTTTTTAGAGCGCCGCTTTCCAGTCTCAGCCCCAGCCGAGCGGCACGTAGTCGATCTCCATAAACGCCTCGACCTCCGGGATCCAGCGGTCGCGGACGAAGGCGACGTGGTCGGGATGGTCGTTATAGCCGGAGTAAGCCCGCTGATCGGCGAACTCCATCGAGAAGCCGAAGCGGTAGTCGTTCTTGGGGCTGACCTGCCGCAACTGCTCGAAATGCGTGACGCCCTTTATCGCCGTGAGGATCGTCTTGGCGTCGGCGAGGAACCTTTTTTCCTCGAGCGAATGCGGCGGGTGCTTTAGCGTGAACACGACGGTGTGACGGATCATTTTTTGCTCCTGCGATGTCTTCGTATCACGCGCTGTCGGCCCAGGCGCGGATGAGATTATAGGCGATCGCCCCCTTCGGCGGTGTCACCAGGCCGCCCGGATGCTCGCGGGCCAGCATCGAGAGCACCTCGTCGCGAAAGAACCAGCGGCAATCTTCCAGCTCGTTGAAGTCGGGGTGGATATCGTCGTTGAGCGGTTCGCCGAAGCAGCCGATCATCAGCGAATAGGGAAACGGCCAGGGCTGGCTGGCGTGGTAGACGACGCGGCCTAGCCGGATGCCGGCTTCCTCCAGCGTTTCGCGGCGCACCGCCGCCTCGATCGTCTCGCCCGGTTCGATGAAACCGGCGAGCGCCGAATACATGCCGGGCCCGAAATGCCGGCCGCGGCCGAGCAGGCATTTTTCGCGCGTCGCCGTCAGCATGATCGCCACCGGGTCGGTGCGCGGAAAGTGCTCCGTGCCGCAGGCCGGGCAATGCCGCTTGTAACCGCCCGCCCGCATCTCGGCTTCGGTGCCGCACTTGCTGCAGAAGCGATGGCTGGCATGCCAGGCAAGCAGCGCCGCCCCTTGCGCCAGCGCGCCGGCGGCCGCTTCGTCGATCAGCCCCTGCATATAGACCGAGCGATAGTCGATGGCCTTGATCGTCTCGGGAAGCTGCTCGGGCTCGACTCCGGCCGGCACCGCCAGCACCGGGCCGCTTTCGGAAAAACCGAGCAGCACGCCGTTTTCGAGCGATGCTTCGAGCGGCCGGCATTCGGCCACGCCGAACCAGGGGTCGAATGCGCCTTGCGCAAGCTTCAGATAGAGCCGGCCGCCACGCATCAGCAAAAGCCGCGCCGAAGGATCGGCGAGCGCCTTTTCAACGGAATCGTCGGCGCGGTTTTCGGACTGCCGGTCGATAATGTTGCCGGCGAAGCCGACGAACTGGCTCGGCTCGCGCAAGGGCGCGTCAAACAGGCGAAAGCTCATGCAGACTCGGGAAGGTTCAAGATGGACACGGGGGAGGCTTATAGCGCTGCCTTGATCTTTTCCGCAAACTTGCGAAGGTCGGAGCGCTGATAGGGCTCGCGCAGGCCGTGCCCCCACACCGGGCCGGGCCAGCCGGGATCGCCTTCCGAGCGCGCAATAACGTGTACATGCAACTGGCGCACGATGTTGCCGAGTGCACCGGTATTGATCTTGGTGCAGCCGGTCACCCGCTTCAGCGCCAGCGCCACCATATTGGTCTCGAAGGTCAGCATCGCCTGGTCGAGCGGCGTCATATCGTGGATTTCCTCGATGCCCGGCCGCTGCGGCACCAGCAGCAGCCATGGCCAGCGGCGGTCGTTCATGACGCGCAATTCGCACAGGCCGAGCCACATCAGCTGTTCGCTGTCGGCTTCCAGCTGGGCGTCAAGCGTGAATCCGGCCTTGAGGCCCGGCAGCATCGGCGTTTCCCTCACTTTTGGACGTTTTTTGAACTCTATCGACGCTAGAGCGGCTTCCGAAGGGCCGCAAGGGGGAGCAAGCAACATTGGCCGTCGCGGCGCTGATTGTGCGCGAAGAAGTGAAGGCCCGGGCAAATTGCATCAGGTTGGCGCTGCCCCGCCGAGATCGACGATTTTGATCGTGGCCACATTTTGTTCTTGCTTTGTGCCGGCAGCTATGCTACTAATCCCGCTATGGTGATTATTCGCACCAACGACCCGCCCGCCGAGGCGGGTTTTTGGTTTCGGCTTTCGCCGTCGCTCAAGGCCCCCTATCATCCGCACTTGCATTTCATCGCCGGATTGCCGATATGGAGGCTGGGAGGTTGGTGGTGGACGGTCCACTCGCCAACCGGGTCAGGTCCGGAAGGAAGCAGCCCTAACGAGCCCGGAACGGGTCATTGTTCCAGCCTCCCGCCTCTTCGCCTTTTGCCCCGACATTGACGGCGCCAAGCCGTGCGGGCGAAACTATGCGCAGGAATCGGCCGCCTCCAGTGGCAGCCCTTGGAGCTTAACGGGCGAATGAGCGAAGCCGGAAACGAGGCCGGGAAATTGGACAAGCCTGCCGCCTACCGCGTGCTGGCGCGCAAATACCGACCGTCGAATTTCTCCGAACTGATCGGCCAGGAGCCGATGGTCCGCACCTTGACCAATGCTTTTGCCACCGGCCGCATCGCCCAGGCCTGGATGCTGACCGGCGTGCGTGGCGTCGGCAAGACGACGACCGCGCGCATACTCGCGCGGGCCCTGAACTACAAAACATCGACCGTCGACCAGCCGTCCGTCGACCTTGCCGTGCTCGGCGAGCATTGCCAGGCGATCATGGAAGGCCGGCATGTCGACGTCATCGAGATGGACGCCGCCTCGCATACCGGCATCGACGACATCAGGGACATCATCGAGCGTGTGCGCTACGCCCCGGTGTCGGCGCGCTACAAGGTCTACATCATCGACGAAGTGCACATGCTTTCCAACCAGGCCTTCAACGGCCTGCTGAAGACGCTGGAAGAGCCGCCGCCGCACGTCAAGTTCATCTTCGCCACCACCGAAATCCGCAAGGTGCCGATCACCGTCCTGTCGCGCTGCCAGCGTTTCGACCTCAGGCGCATCGATGCGGCAATGATCAAGGCCGACCTTGCCAGGATAGCCGGTCTGGAGGGCATCGAAGTCGAAGACGATGCGCTGGCGATGATCGCGCGCGCGGCCGAAGGCTCGATGCGCGATGCGCAGTCGATCCTCGACCAGGCGATCGCCCATGGCGGCGGCGCGGTCAGCGCCGAAGCGGTGCGCGCCATGCTCGGCCTTGCCGACCGTGCCCGCATCGTCGACCTGTTCGAGCATGTCATGAAGGGCGACGTCGCCGCCGCGCTCGCCGAATTCCGCGCCCAGTACGATACCGGCGCCGATCCGGCCGCGGTGCTGACCGATCTTGCCGAGTTCAACCATCTGGTCACCCGCCTGCGTTTCGTGCCGGCGGCCGTCGACGACGCCTCGCTGTCCGAGGACGAGCGCCGGCGCGGCGCCGATTTCGCCAGCACGCTGTCGGTCAAGGTGCTGTCGCGGACATGGCAGATGCTGCTGAAAGGCATTCCCGAGGTGCAGACTTCCAACCGCCCGGTCAGCGCCGCCGAGATGGTGCTGATCCGGCTGGCGCATGCCGCCGACCTGCCGACGCTGGACGAGGCGCTGAAATCGCTGGAGAACGGCGGTACCCTGCCGGGCACTGCGCCGCGCGTGAATGGCACGCCGGCAAGCCCCGGCCCCGCAAACCATGCGCCTGCAAGCGGTGGTGCCGGCGCCGTGGCGCAGGCGCGGATGCCGACGGCCAATGGCGGCGCCCAGACAATGCGCCTGGTCGAGACGATGCGCCTGGTCGAGGCCGAGCCCGTGCCGACCAACTTCGTTGCTCCGCCGGAGCCGGCGGTCGAGGCGCCGCCGGTGCCGGTGAAATCGCTGGCCGACATTGTCGCCCTTGCCGACGCCCAGCGCGACATGGCCTTCAAGGTGCTGGTGAAGCGTTGCGTGCGCCTGGTGCGCATCGAGCCCGGTCGTATCGACGTCAGCCTGACCGACGATGCGCCGAAGATGTTGCTCAATGATTTGACCGCCAAGCTGCGCGCCTGGACGGGCCGCAACTGGCTGGTGTCGCTGTCGAAGGACGAGGGCGGCCAGACCTTGGCCGAGATGGAATCGACAAAGCGCGAAAACGCCTTCCTCGATGCCAAGAGCGACCCGACGGTCGCCGCCATCCTGGCGCGCTTTCCCGGCGCCAAGATCATCGACGTGCGCATTCCCGACGCGCCGGAAGCCGACGAGGCCGAAGTGCCGGTCGAGCCGCCGGCCGACGACGACGAAACCTGAAACAACCAGCACCAACTGCAAAGGACCGTGCGATGAAAGATCTTCTCGGCCTGATGGGCAAGGCAAAGGAAATGCAGGCCAAGTTCCAGGCCATGCAGGATGAGATTGCCACGCTGGAAGCCACCGGACAGGCCGGCGGCGGCCTGGTCAGCGTGACGCTGACCGGCAAATTCGAGATGAAGTCGCTGAAGATCGACCCGGCGCTGTTCAAGGAGGACGAGGTCGAGATTCTCGAGGACCTGCTCCTCGCTGCCCACAACGACGCCAGGACCAAGGTCGAGCAGATCATGCAGGAGAAGACCAAGGCGCTGACCGCGGGACTGCCGATCCCGCCGGGAATGAAGCTGCCGTTCTAAGGTGTGTTGATATTCACGTGATGCCGGCCTGCAAACAGCGGCTTCCTGCGCTTCCGGTGCTCACGTACGAAACGTACGCTCCGCTCCGGTTCCCAGAAGCCGCCATTTTCGGCTCGGCCTGACCTGAATCTCAGCACACCTCGAGCTATGTTTACAGTTACCGCGTCGACTGAACCAATCTCTCCAGGCTTGGGCAAGCCCTCTTGCGGAGATTGCGGCGCTCCAAGGTCACGGCATGAATCCTTGGAACCATGCCGGCACCTGACCGAAGAGGGCAGCGATCCAACGCTCTTCGCCCGCCAGCTGTGTCTATTGGGCAACGCCCCAAACTTAATAACGCTTTAGCCATCTTTTTGCCTGAAAGTGTCTCATTCTTGCCGCAACCAGGGGCGGGCTGGCAGCAGAATGAGGGGACACCTGTTGATCTCTACCCGATGGAAGGCGCCGTTGCGGCTCGGCGTCGTTATCTCACCGCTGTTTTTGGCCGCTTGCAGTCAGACCGCCTCGCACGGCATGTCCAGCCTGACCGATGCCATTACGCCGGGTTTCCTGAGCTCGCGCTCCTACAATTCCACGCCGAAGGAGAAGGAATGCCTGGAGCGGGCGATGTTCTTCGAGTCCAACCGGTCGAGCCGTGACGGCATGATTGCGGTCGGCACGGTGGTGATGAACCGGTTGCGGTCCGGCAAGCACGGCAGCACCATCTGCGAAGTGGTTGGCGAGCGCGGCCAGTTCGCGCCGGGCGTCATGACACGGCCGATGAATTCGAAGGCGATGCCCGACGTCGAGGAGGCCGCCGAGGCGGTTCTCAAGGGCGAGCGCAAAGCCAAGCTGAAGAACACCATGTATTTCCACACCGCCGGCCTGCGCTTCCCCTACAAGAACATGCACTACACCATGGTCGCCGGCGGCAATGCCTTTTACGAAAAGCGCGGCCGCAACTGGCAGCCGTTGCCGGACGAAACGGTGGTCGCCATAGCCCAGGCCAAGCCGCAAGCGCCTGCCGCTCAGGCCATACTTGTCGCTTCGGCGGAGCCGGCTCGCGAGGTCAAGCCGACATTCGCCAAGGCAACCTATGTTACCGCCGCCGCATCGCAGCCAGCAAGGCAGACAAGGGTGACTGCAGGAATGGCGACCGCGGCGAGGGCGGCACCGGAGAAGCCAATCCTTGTGGCGTTGCAAGAGCCAATGCACGAACCGGACGCGGCCCGTTTCGGTAGAACCGTGAACCCCCGGCTGGTCACATCATTCCAGGCGGCGCCGGCAGAGCCGACAATGTCGTTCGAGACGACGCCCGAGAACACCGACGCCATCGGCGCGATGATCGCCGGCCAGACCCGGCCGCTGGAGGAAAACTGAGGCGGCCGGCGTCGGCGCGTTGTACCGGGAGAAATGCCCGGCAGGGCAATGAGGGGCGGCGCAACGCCGGGCGATTGCCTCTTTGCAGGCTGAACACCGCGCCTCAGCGCTGTTCCAAAACCCGTTGAAAAATCCTAAACCGGAGCGATGTCGAAGCGAATCGCCGGTCCCGAGATCGAACGCCTGATCCAGCTGCTGGCCAAGGTGCCGGGGCTCGGCCCGCGTTCGGCGCGCCGCGCCGCGCTCCACCTCATCAAGAAGAAGGAGCAGCTGCTGGCGCCGCTCGCCGCCGCCATGGGCGAGGCGGTCGAGAAGGTGCGCATCTGCTCGACCTGCGGCAATGTCGACACCTCCGATCCATGCATGATCTGCACCGACCCGCGCCGCGACCCCACCACGCTCATCGTCGTCGAGGACGTGGCCGACCTTTGGGCGCTGGAGCGGGCGACCGCCATGAACGTGCGTTATCATGTGCTCGGCGGTACGCTGTCGCCGCTCGACGGCATTGGTCCCGATGAGCTCAACATCCGTTCGCTGGTCGATCGCGTCGCCGGCGGCGAGGTCAAGGAAGTGATCCTCGCCGTCAACGCTACGGTCGAGGGCCAGACTACCGCGCACTACCTCACCGACCAGCTTTCCGGCTTCGACATCAAGGTGACGCGCCTGGCGCACGGTGTTCCGGTCGGCGGCGAACTCGACTATCTCGACGAAGGCACGCTCGCCGCGGCACTGCGCTCGCGGACGGTGTTTTGAGGCGAGTTGCGGGGAGGATGATGGTTGCTAAGCATTCTTTAAGGCTGGCACTCCGTCCCACCCCCCTCTGCAGGACAGAGGGGGGTGGGACGGATCGCTGTTTTCGCAAAATAGCCGTCGCGTTTCTTCTTGCAGTCCTCTTTGCCCTCATCCTCGCCACCCCCGCCTCCGCGGCAAAGATCGACGACCAGTTCCGCGCCTGGCTTGGCAACGACCTCTGGCCCGAAGCCAGCGCCAAAGGCATCTCCAGAAAAACCTTCGATGCCGCCTTCGACGGCGTCAAGCCGAACCTCAAGCTGCCCGACCTGGTAAAGCCGGGCGAGAAGGCGGTGACGCCGCGGAAACAGCATCAGGCCGAGTTCGGTTCGCCCGGCGCCTATTTCGCCGAAAGGATCGTCCGTGCTGTGACCGCCGGTGGCCGCACCCGCGAGGCGGCCAACGCTAGGACCCTTGCAGCGATCGAGAAACGCTACGGCGTGCCTGGCGAAGTGCTGCTGGCGATCTGGGGCCGCGAGAGCGGCTTCGGCGCAGCGAAGCTGCCTTTTGACGCCTTCGAGGTGCTGGGCACCAAGGCGTTCATGTCGACCAAGAAGGAATTCTTCCGCACCGAGCTCTTGGCGGCGCTGGAGATCGTCGAGCGCGGGCTTGCCCCGGTCGGTGCGATGAAATCGTCCTGGGCCGGCGCGCTCGGCCAGCCGCAGTTCATGCCGACGTCGTTCCTCAAGCATGCCGCCGATTTCGACGGCGACGGCCGCCCCGACATCTGGAATTCGACGCCCGACATACTGGCATCGATCGCCAATTATCTCGTGCATTATGGCTGGGTCAGGAGCCGTGGCTGGGGCTTCGAGGTGACGGTGCCGGAAAGCGTCTCGTGCTCGCTCGAAGGTCCGGACCAGGGCAAGAAGATTTCCCAATGGGCTGATATTGGCATCAGGCGTGTGTCGGGTAAACCGTTCCCGGCGAGCGAACTGAAAGCCGAGGGCTTTCTTTTGATGCCGGCCGGGCGTAGCGGCCCGGCCTTCATCGTGACCCCCAATTTCTACGTGCTAAAGCAGTATAACACCAGCGATCTCTATGCCCTGTTCATCGGCCATGGCGCCGATCGCATCGCCCATGGCGACAGCAATTTCTCGGGCAATTGGGGCGCGGTCGGCGGGCTCTACCGCTCCGACATCGCCGCCCTGCAACGGGCGCTGGAAGCCAAGGGCTACGATGTCGGCAGCGCCGACGGCCTGCCTGGCTTCAAGACGCGCCGCTCGATCGGCAAGTGGCAGGCCAGCAACGGCCGTTCCGCTACCTGCTTTCCCGACGCCGACCTGGTTACCGCGCTGAAATAGCCGGATTTTCGCACCGCCGGTCTGGCCCAATCAACCGTTCTGCAAATGCTCGTTGCCGCGCTCGAAACCGCCGGATATGGTGAGCCGGAACCGCATAAAAATTGCCGATCGACGGACCGGGGATCACCGTTCGACGCGGCAAGAAATGCCACAACCCTGAGCCGGGAACTCAGGTCAACAAAAACAGGGAACACTTAAAATGATGATGGAAAAGTTTGCTCTAGGCACCCGCTTCTTGCTCGCGGGCGCGGCAATGTCCGCGCTGCTCCTGGCCGGTGCGCCTGCCTTCGCGGTCACGCCCGCCGACACGCTGGTCGAGGGTTTGGCCATCGACGACATCATCTCCATGGATCCGGGCGAGGCATTCGAATTGTCGACCGCCGAAATCACCGGCAACACCTACGATCTCCTGGTGCGCCTCGACCTCAGCGACACCTCGAAGGTCAAAGGCGATCTCGCAGAAAGCTGGAGCGTTTCCGACGACGGCCTTACCTACACGTTCAAGCTCAAGCCCGGCCTCAAATTCGCCTCCGGCAATCCGATCACGGCGGCGGACGTCGCCTATTCGTTCGAGCGCGCCATCAAGCTCGACAAGACCCCGGCCTTTATTATCGGCCAGTTCGGCATCGACGGCGGCAACGTCACCGAGAAGGCCAAGGCTGTTGATGATACGACGTTCCAGTTCACCGTCGACAAGGCCTATGCGCCGAGCTTCGTGCTGAACTGCCTGTCGGCGACGGTCGCCTCGGTCGTCGACGCCAAGCTGGTCAAGGAGCATGTCGCCGCGGTCACGCCGAGCGCCGACTACAAATGGGACAATGATTTCGGCAATGCCTGGCTGAAGACCGGCTATGCCGGCTCCGGTGCCTTCAAGCTGCGCGAATGGCGGGCCAACGAGGCCGTCGTTATGGAGCGTAACGACAATTACTACGGCGAAAAAGCCAAGTTTGCCCGCGTCATCTATCGCTTCATGAAGGAAAGCTCGGGCCAGCGCCTGGCGCTTGAGGCTGGCGACATCGACGTTGCCCGCAATCTCGAGCCGAACGATCTCGATGCCATTGCCAAGAACGCCGACCTCACCACCACCTCAGCCCCCAAGGGCACGGTCTTTTACATCAGCCTCAACCAGAAGAACCCGAATCTCGCCAAGCCCGAGGTTCGCCAGGCCTTCAAATATCTTGTCGACTATGATGCATTGAGCTCGACCATCCTCAAGGGCATCGGCGAGATCCACCAGACCTTCCTGCCGAAAGGCGTGCTCGGCGAGCTGGACGAGAATCCGTTCAAGCTCGACGTCGCCAAGGCCAAGGAACTGCTCGCCAAGGCTGGCCTCGCCGACGGCTTCAGTGTCACTATGGACGTGCGCAGCAGACAGCCGGAGACAGGCATGGCTGAATCGATCCAGCAGACGCTGGGACAGGCCGGCATCAAGCTGGAGATCATCCCCGGCGACGGCAAGCAGACGCTGACCAAATACCGCGCCCGCAACCACGACATCTATATCGGCCAATGGGGCCAGGACTATTTCGACCCGAATTCCAATGCCCAGACCTTTGCCAGCAACCCGGACAATTCGGATGAAGGCAAGACCAAGACGCTGGCCTGGCGCAACGCCTGGGACATCCCGGACCTGACCAAGCAGACCGAAGCTGCCCTGCTCGAGAAGGATTCGGCCAAGCGCGCCGCAATGTACCAGGATCTTCAGAGGAAGATCCTCGATACCAGTCCTTTCGTCATCATCCACCAGCAGCTGGAAGTGGCTGGCCTGCGCAAGAACCTCAAGGGCTTTGCACTCGGCCCGAGCTTCGACACCAACTTCGTCGGCCCGGTTTCGAAGGAGTGATGTCGGCGGACGCGCCGCATGAGCTTGGCTGAAAGGGAAACGACGGCGGGGCGCGGCAGCGCTCGCGCCGTTGCCATTGCCTCATCGATCGCCCGGTTCCTGGTCATCGCGATAACGACTTATCTCGGTCTGCTCGCGGTGACCTTCTTCATCGGCCGGGTGATCCCGATCGACCCGGTGCTGGCGGTGCTCGGCGACCGGGCGCCGACCAATGTCGTCGAACGAACGCGCCGCGAGATGGGTCTCGACCTGCCGTTGGTCGAGCAGTTCTACATCTATGTCAAACATGCCTTGAATGGTGATTTCGGCACCTCGGTGCTGACCACCAATCCGGTGATGACGGACATCCGCCGCGCCTTTCCGGCGACGCTGGAACTGGCAACACTGGGGACGCTGATCGGTTCGGTGATCGGCGTGCCGCTTGGTGTGCTGGCGGCCGTGCGGCGCGGCAGCATCATCGACCAGATCGTGCGCATCATCGGTCTTGTCGGCTATTCCGTGCCGATCTTCTGGCTGGGGCTGCTGGCGCTGGTGCTGTTCTACGCCAAGCTGCAATGGGTCGCCTTTCCCGGCCGCCTCGATATCGTCTACGAATACACCTTCACGCCGATTACCGGCTTTTACCTGCTGGATGCACTCTGGCAGCGGCAGTGGGACGTATTTGCCGATGCCTTCCGCCACATCATCCTGCCTGCCTCGCTGCTCGGCTATTTCTCGCTCGCCTACATCAGCCGCATGACGCGCTCCTTCATGCTGAACGAACTCACCCAGGAATACATCGTGGCGGCGCGCGCCAAGGGCCTGTCGGAAACGCGCATCATCTGGGGTCACGCGCTGCGCAACGCCGCGGTGCCGATGGTTACGGTGATCGCTCTGTCCTATGCCGGGCTGCTCGAAGGCTCGGTGCTGACCGAGACGGTGTTTTCGTGGCCGGGCATCGGCCTCTACATCACCAACTCGCTGCAGAACGCCGACATGAATGCCGTGCTTGGCGGCACGATCATCATCGGCTCGGTCTTCATCGGCATCAATCTTTTGTCCGACCTGCTCTACCGGCTGCTCGACCCAAGGACCAAGGCAGGATGAGGACCAAGGCAGGATGAGCGCAGAAGCGATTCAAACCCGCCGTGATTGGCTGCTCAGCGAGCGGCCGGCGTCGCGCGTGCAGGCAAGGCTCGGCCGCGCCTATGTAGCCTGGCGGCGCTTTTCCGCCAACCGGCTGGCCTTTGTCGGCCTGCTCATCATCATCGCCCTGCTGGTGGTCGCGGCCTTCGCCGATGTGCTGGCGCCCTATTCGCCGACATTCGGCGACCTCAAGGGCTCGCGGCTGCTGGCGCCAAGTGCCGCGCACTGGTTCGGCACCGACGATCTCGGCCGCGATATCTATTCGCGCATCATCTTCGGTTCGCGTTGGACGCTCTATGTCGTCATTCTGGTCGCCATCATCGCCGCGCCCATCGGCTTGCTGGTCGGCACCGTTGCCGGCTATGCCGGCGGCTGGACCGATGCGATCCTGATGCGCATCACCGACATCTTTCTCGCCTTTCCGAAGCTGATCCTGGCGCTGGCCTTTGTCGCCGCGCTCGGCCCCGGCATCGAAAACGCGGTGCTCGCCATCGCCATCACCTCGTGGCCGCCCTATGCCCGCATTGCCCGCGCCGAAACGCTGACGGTGCGCAATTCCGACTATATCAAGGCGGTGCAACTGATGGGCGCTTCGCCGTTTCGCATCGTGCTTCGCCACATCATGCCGCTCTGCATCTCCTCGCTGATCATCAGGGTGACGCTCGACATGGCCGGCATCATCCTGACCGCCGCCGGCCTCGGCTTCCTCGGCCTCGGCGCGCAGCCGCCGCTGCCGGAATGGGGCGCGATGATCGCGTCGGGCCGACGCTTCGTGCTCGACCAGTGGTGGGTGGCGGGCGCGCCGGGCTTTGCCATCCTCATCGTCAGCCTCGGCTTCAACCTGCTCGGCGACGGCCTGCGCGACGCGCTCGATCCGCGAAGCGGTGACCAATGAGCACGCTTCTCGAAGTCGACGACCTGCGCGTCACCTTCCCGACGCGCACCGGCCTGATCGAGGCAGTGCGCGGCGTTTCCTTCTCGCTCGGCCGCGAACGGCTCGGCATCGTCGGCGAGAGCGGTTCGGGCAAGTCGCAGACCGGCCGCGCCATTATGGGCGTCACCCCGCCGCAGGCCGAGGTGACCGCAAAGACGCTTGCTTTCGACGGCATCGACCTGCTGGCCGCCTCGCCGCGCGAGCGCCGCGCACTGCGCGGCAAGCGTATCGCCATGATCCTGCAGGATCCGAAATATTCGCTCGACCCGGTGATGAGCATCGGCCGCCAGATCGTCGAGACACTGCGCACGCATGAGACAGTCTCCAAGGCCGAAGCCCGCGACCGCGCGCTTGCCATGCTGGAGGCTGTGCAGATCCGCGATCCGGCCCGTGTCTTCGACCTGCATCCGCACGAGGTTTCCGGCGGCATGGGCCAGCGCGCCATGATCGCCATGATGCTGATCGCCGGGCCGGAGATGATGATCGCCGATGAGCCGACCTCGGCACTCGACGTCACCGTGCAGCTCGACGTGCTCGGCATCCTCGACCGGCTGGTCAGCGAGCGCGGCATGGGGCTGATCTTCATCTCGCACGACCTGCGCTTGGTCTCATCTTTCTGCGATCGTGTCATCGTCATGTATGCCGGCAAGGTGGTCGAACAGCTCAAAGCCTCGGAGCTCGGCCGTGCCCAGCATCCCTATACGCGCGGCCTGCTCAACTGCATGCCCAAGATCGGCGCCGACCGTCACCCGCTGCCGGTGCTCGACCGCAAGCCGGAGTGGGCGGCATGACGGCAGCCCTTTCCGTCGACCGGCTGGAGGTGGTCTTCGACCGTTTTCGCGCGCTGAAGGGCGTCAGCCTTGAAGTCGAGTCCGGTGAATCCTTCGGCCTGGTCGGCGAGTCCGGCTCCGGCAAGTCGACGTTACTCAGGGCAATCGCCGGCCTGGCGCCGGCCGCTTCGGGCACCATCGCCGTCAACGGCAAACGGCTCGGCGCGCGCCGCGACAAGGCGTTCTACCGCGAGGTGCAGATGGTCTTCCAGGACCCGTACGGCTCGCTGCACCCGCGCCAGACCGTCGACCGCTTGCTGCAGGAGCCGCTCGCCATTCACGGCTTTGCTGACGGCGAAAAGCGCATCCAGCGGGCGTTGGACGAGGTCGGCCTGGGCACCGGCTTCCGTTTTCGCTATTCGCATCAATTGTCCGGCGGCCAGCGCCAGCGCGTGGCAATCGCCCGTGCCCTGATCCTCGAACCGTCGATCCTGCTGCTCGATGAGCCGACCTCGGCGCTCGACGCTTCGGTGCAGGCGGAGGTGCTGAACCTGCTGGAGGAGATCCGGCGGCGGCGCAAGCTGACGTTCCTGATGGTCAGCCACGACCTCGCCATCATCACCCATATGTGCGAGCGGCTGATGGTGATGCAGAACGGCGAGGCGGTCGAGCACCTCACCGCCGGCGACCTCGTCGAGCGCCGCGTCACCAAGGACTACACGCGCAATCTGCTGAGGGCGAGCGTGGGGTTTGTCAGGACGGCTTGAGCGACGGGCGTTCGGTTGCCGACATCGGCATCGACAGGCCCAATCGCCGGGCGACGGTGCCAACTTGAGGAAAACCTGAAATAAGCCCAAAAGAGTCTCAACAGCCATCAAACGAGAGCGGGCGCCGGTCCGGTGAGGGATACGATGACAAATTCAGCCATTTCCGAACGCAAGAACCAGTCGATTTCGCGCGGCGTCGGCATGACCACTCAGATCTACGCCGATCGCGCCGAAAACTCGGAAATCTGGGACGTCGAAGGCCGCCGCTATATCGATTTTTCGTCCGGTATCGCTGTCGTCAACACTGGCCACCGTCACCCTAGGGTGATCGAAGCGGTCAAGGCGCAGCTCGACCGCTTCACCCATACCTGCTACCAGGTCGTGCCCTACGAGAGCTATATCCGGCTGGCCGAACGGCTGAACGGCATGCTGCCCGGCAAGTTCGACAAGAAGACGATTTTTGTCACCACCGGCGCCGAGGCGGTCGAGAACGCTATCAAGATTGCCCGTAACGCCACCGGCCGGCCGGCGGTCATCGCTTTTTCCGGCGGCTTTCACGGCCGCACCTTCATGGGCATGGCACTGACCGGTAAGGTCGTGCCCTATAAGGTCGGGTTCGGCGCCATGCCGGCGGATGTCTTCCATGCGCCGTTCCCGGTTGCGCTGCACGGCGTGTCGGTCGCCGATTCGTTGGCGGCGCTCGACCGGCTGTTCAAGGCCGACGTCGATCCGGCCCGCGTCGCCGCCATCATCGTCGAGCCGGTGCAGGGCGAGGGCGGCTTCTACGAGGCGCCGCGCGACTTCATGACCGCATTGCGCAAGATCTGCGACCAGCATGGCATGCTGCTGATCGCCGACGAGGTGCAGACCGGCTTTGCCCGCACCGGCAAGATGTTCGCCATGGACCACCACGAGGTGGCGGCCGACATCACCACCATGGCCAAGAGCCTTGCCGGCGGCTTTCCGCTGGCGGCGGTCACCGGACGTGCCGAGATCATGGATGCGCCGAACCCCGGCGGGCTCGGCGGCACCTATGGCGGCAGTCCGATCGGCGTCGCCGCGGCGCATGCCGTGCTTGACGTCATCGACGAGGAGAAGCTCTGCGACCGCGCCAACACGCTGGGCAACCGTCTGAAGCAGCGCCTGCAATCGATCCGTGACGAAGCGCCGGAGATCGTCGATATCAGGGGCCCCGGCTTTATGAACGCGGTCGAGTTCAACGATGTGACGAAGGGCCTGCCGTCGCCGGAACTCGCCAATGCGGTCCGGCTGAAGGCGCTCGACAAGGGTCTGATCCTGCTGACCTGCGGCGTCTACGGCAACGTCATCCGCTTCCTCGCGCCGATCACCATCCAGGACGGCGTCATGAACGAGGCGCTCGACATCCTGGAAAGTTCGATCCGCGACGCCCGCGCCGCCTGAGCGGCGAGGATATGGCCTGGGATTCAACTGCGGCGAAGGCCGAGATAGGCGGCAAGCCGCCGTTCAACGCCCTATGCGAGCACGAAATTCGGCAGTCGAATTGGTGCGTGGAAACGGTTCGGAAGGCAACTGTACACCGAGAAAGGCACAAAGCGGCTCCCACCCTTCGGAGGCCTGATAAGTAAGAAGGCGTTCAGGTGGCAGCGTTGATTTCACGGAAGCGTTATGTGCTTCATAGACAGCGATTGCGTAATCACGGTTATCAAATCGACCGCCAAAGACAGTGTTTCCAATCACCGCCACACCAAAGGACTGTGGATCATTGGTAGCAGCATCCATCGTGAGCCCTATTGTTTGCGCCATGCTGTCATACCAGGCTTCGGGGTCACGAACTGTCAGGATAACCTTCGCATCAGGGTAGTGGTCACTCACTTCGCGCCAAAAATGCGCCGTTGGCCAATCGACCGCGGAAAGATAGCGGGCATATGCCGCATCCCAGGTCGGGAGTTGTCCCTGGCCGGCTGCGCGCCACAGCGTCTTCTGCTCGGGATTGGCGTGGACATCTGCCATGTGATGACACGGCCCGAACCCAAGATGCTCCAACGCGAGCTTCAGCGAATATGTGCCAGTGCGACCCATGCCTGCGCCAATGACATATAGAGCCATGAGCACCCCCCGACGATTTCAATTGGTCAAAATACCGCTGTTTCCTTTACTTCGCTATATGTTTGAAGGTCAGCTCCCGGTCGAACTAGACTAGGTCATTCAGGGTGATTGGGTTTGATCTTATCCCGCAGCGCGGACAGGCTCTTCTTCCTGGAAGGCGGCGAGCGCCGCCTTCAGCCCGTCGGGCCCAGTCGCGACAATCTGCGGCGACGGCGAAAAGCCGGCGCCGAGCATCTTGCGGCCAAGCATGTGGTCGCCGGGCCGGTTGACCGATTCGATGCCGAGCAGCCGGCTTCCGGCATAGTGGTAGATAGAGAATTTGTTCTCGGCCACGTCGCCCAGCACGAGATGGCTGTCGCCGCCCGCAATCAGGCCGACCATCTGCAGCTTCATGTCGCCGATATCGGACCAGAACCACGGCACCGCCGAGTAATTGTCGGTGTGGCCGGCAATGGTGCGAGCGGCGAGCCGCGCCTGGTCGGTGGCGTTCTGCACCGATTCCAGCCGCACGTCGCCGCCTGTGAACCAGTGCCGGTAGGACGCCGCGTCGCCGATGGCGAGGATTTCCGGCACCGACGTGCGCATCTGCTGGTCGACGCGGATGCCGTTGGCGATGGCAATGCCGGCGGCTTCGGCCAATTCGACATTCGGCACGACGCCAATGCCGATGACGACCATCTGCGCCGGCAATCTTTCGCCAGATGAGGTGATTGCAGCCGAAACACGGCCGTTCTCGCCCTCCAGCCGTTCGATGGTGGTGCCGGTAAGGATGCGCACACCGGTCGCCTCCAGCCGCTGGCGCACATGGCCGGCGATGACCGGCGCGACGGCGCGCCCGAGCAGCCGGTCGACCGCCTCGACCACCGTGACCTTGCGGCCGGCGGCGGTGAGCGTTGCGGCAATCTCAAGGCCGATGAAGCCGCCGCCGAGGATGACGACCTCCTCGCTTTGCGCGCTTAATTCGCGGATCAGGCGGGCATCACTGAGCGAGCGCAGCGACACAACGCCAGAAAGCTCCGACCCCGGCAGCGGCAGCAGGCGCGGACGCGCGCCGGTGGCGAGGATCAGCCGGTCGAACGGCAGCACGCCGCCTGATATCTCCAGCCGGCGGCCGGCGACGTCGATCCGCTCGACCCGCAGGCCTGGCCGGTAGTCGATGGCGCTGCCGGTATAAAAAGCCTCGCCGCGCAACGGTTGCGGCTTTGCTTGCTGATCCTTGATGAAGGTCTTCGACAGCGGCGGCTTGTGGTAGGGCAATTCGTCTTCGTCGCCGATCAGGATTACCGGCCCGTCATAGCCTTCTTCGCGCAGACTGGCGGCCGCTTGCACGCCCGCATGACCCGCACCGACAATGACGACCCCGATCTTCATAACAGCCCGATTCCTCACCCAAATCTAGGATGTCACGCCAGGTGGCGATTGTCTGGTCCCGCCGCAAGAGCGCCGATCCGGGTCGCACCCGGAACGGCCGCCTGTCAACCGCGTCATGCGCCGGCATTCCTATACATCGGTGTTAAAGTTGACAGTTCTAGTTTAGAATAATTCTAAACTATTGTTTCAATTGAATTTTTTCTACGCCACCAGTTGACATCCGGTGTCTTCGCCGTTTTATGGAAGCTCGCGCGTCAGCGCATCCCTTTGATGTCTGGGCCTTGAACCCTTTCGATTGGAGGCATTTCGGTGTCTTTCTTCCGCGAACCGCGCGATGGCGCGACCCTTCTTTGCCCGCTGGCAGCTGCCCGCCGCGGCGCCGGCATTTCATTGATTCCCGAGGAGAGACAGTCATGAGAACGATGATCAGGGCACGGTATGGCGGCAGGCTTGCGGCGATCGGGGCCACCGCGATGCTCACGGCGGCTGTGTTCGTGCTGCCGGCCAAGGCGCAAACCGATGCCAAGGCGGTCATCAAGACCTATTCCGACATCGCGCTCGCCAAATACGAGGATTCGCTGATCACGGCCGAGGCGCTCGACAAGGCTGTCGATGCGCTGCTCGCCAAGCCATCGGCCGAGACGCTGAACGCCGCCCGCGAGGCCTGGAAGGCATCGCGCGTTCCCTATCAGCAGACCGAGGTCTATCGCTTCGGCAATGCCATCGTCGACGACTGGGAAGGCAAGGTGAACTCCTGGCCGCTCGACGAGGGCTTGATCGACTATGTCGCCAAGGGCTACGGCACCGAGTCGGATGCCAACGCTTTATACACCGCCAATGTGATCGCCAATAAGTCGATCGAGATCAACGGCAAGAAGGTCGACGCCACCAATCTGACGCCGGAGTTCCTCTCCGGCACCCTGCAGGAGGCCGGCGGTATCGAGGCCAATGTGGCGACCGGCTATCACGCCATCGAATTCCTGCTTTGGGGTCAGGACCTGCACGGAACCGGTCCGGGCGCCGGCGAGCGGCCCTACACCGATTACGACCTCGCCAATTGCACCGGCGGCAATTGCGACCGTCGGGCGCGATACCTGAAATCGGCGAGCGACCTTCTGGTTTCCGATCTAAAGGATATGGTCGACTACTGGAAGGAAGGCGGCGCCGCCCGCAAGAACCTTGTCGATGGCGAGCCGAACGCCGCCATTTCGACCATCTTCACCGGGATGGGCTCGCTGTCCTATGGCGAACTCGCCGGCGAGCGGATGAAGCTCGGCCTTTTGCTGCACGATCCGGAAGAGGAGCATGATTGCTTCTCCGACAACACCTACAACTCCCATCTCTACGATGCGATCGGCATCCGTGCCGCCTATCACGGCAGCTACACGCGGCTTGACGGCACTGTCGTCGAGGGGCCGTCGGTGGCCGACATGGTCAAGGCGGCCGATCCGGCGATCGACAAGGAATTGTCGGCTAAACTGGATATCACCATCGCCAAGATGGAGGCCATCAAGGCGCGGGCGCTTGCCGGCGAGGCCTATGACCAGCAGATCGCCGAGGGTAACGCTGACGGCAACGCCACCGTGCAGGCGGCGATCGACGCGCTGGTCGATCAGACCAAGTCGATCGAACGCGCCGTCGGCACCCTGAAGCTCAATGCCATCGCCTTCGAGGGCTCGGACAGCCTCGATTCACCGGACAAGGTGTTCCAGTAAACTTCGAAACCAACAGCCACGCGGCGCAATGAGCGCCGTTAGCCAGAGCGACAAATGCTGATCTGCCATTGCAACATCATCACCGAAAAGGAGATAGAGCAGACGATCGTCGGACTGCTGGATGAGGACCCCTGGCAGCTGATCGTGCCGGCGAAGGTCTACCATGCCATGCACAAGCGCGGTCGCTGTTGCGGCTGCTTCCCAAATGTGGTCGAAACGATCATTCGGGTCACCGAAAATTATCACGCCCGCTCGGCGGCGAGCGGCGTGGACATCGTTTCACACCTGGATCGCGTCAGAGGCCTGCGCGTCCAATACGGGAGCAGAATCCATGAAAGGCGAACAGCAGATCATAGAGCGGCTTAACGAGGCTCTGTTTCTGGAACTTGGAGCGGTCAATCAATATTGGGTGCATTTCCGGCTGCTGGAAGACTGGGGATACGCCAAGCTGGCGAAGAAGGAACGCGCTGAATCGATCGAAGAAATGCACCATGCCGACCGGCTCGTGGCGCGCATCATCTTCCTTGAGGGCCATCCGAACCTGCAGTCCGTGGCGCCGCTGCGTATCGGGCAGAATGTCAAGGAAGTGCTCGAATCCGATCTTGCCGGCGAATATGACGCGCGCACCGCCTACAAGCGTTCGCGCGAGGTTTGCAACGAAGCAGGCGACTACGTGACGATGAAGCTGTTCGAGGAATTGCTGGCTGACGAGGAAGGTCACATCGACTTCCTCGAGACGCAACTCGACCTGCTCGCCTCCATCGGCGAGGAAAAGTACGGCCAACTCAACGCAGCGTCGGCCGACGAGGCGGAATAAGGACATGCCGGAATGCGGCGCCCCCTAGATTTCTTGCGCCGCTTGCCGGCCGAAGATTGCGGCCTGCCGCCTCAGAAGAAGCCGCGGTACGGGATCCTTCGCGGCCCTTTTCTTGCCGTGGTGGCGACGCTCACAGCCTCGGCGCTGGCCGGAGCGCCGCAACCGGCGGGGCTTGCCACCAGCCGCACCGATCTGACGCCGAAGGATCTGGCGCGCGTCATCGCGATCACCAGGCCGACCAGCGATTTCTCCAAGCCCGAGCAATTCGAATTGATGCAGGGCGGCGCCGGCACCTCGAAGAAGGACGTCAACAAGGATGCCTTCTCGCAATCCTCCGCCAACATCGGCTTCGAGGAAGAGGGTACCTTCAAGCTCGGCAATGCCATTTTCCGCAAGAACTGGGTGTCGTCGCCATCCTCGACACAAGCCTCGGATGGGCTCGGTCCGCTGTTCAACGAGCGCGCCTGCCAAAACTGTCATCTGAAGGACGGCCGCGGCCATCCGCCCGAAGGCGACAGCGGCACCACCTCGATGTTCCTGCGCCTGGCAAGGGAAGCCAGTACCGAGGAGGAGAAAGCCGCACTCGCCGATCACAAGGTGCTCAACTTTCCCGACCCGGTCTATGGCACACAACTTCAGGAGCTAGCCGTTCCCGGCCTGCAGGGCGAAGGCAGGATGCATGTCGATTATCAGGAGCAGAAAGTAAAACTGGCGGACGGCAGCGTCGTGTCGCTGCGCAAGCCGAGCTATTCGGTCGAGGGTCTCGCCTACGGGCCGCTCGATCCGCACACCACGCTGTCGCCGCGCATGACACCGCCGATGATCGGCCTTGGCCTGGTGGAGCAGATCGCTCCTGCCGACATCCTTGCGCATGCCGATGCGACCGACCGCGATGGTGACGGGATTTCCGGCAGGCCCAACATAATACGCGACAGCAGCAGCGGTGAACTGACGCTCGGCCGTTTCGGCTGGAAGGCGCAGGCGGCTTCGATCCGTCAGCAATCGGCGGACGCTTTTGCCGGCGATATCGGCATTTCGACGCCTGAGGTGCCGAGGCACTGGGGCGATTGCAGCGCCGCAGAAAAGACCTGCCTTGCCCTACCCAACGGTGTACAGGAGCGCCTCGGTCCGGTCGAAGCGCCGCCGCCGGTCGTGGACCTCGTCACCTTCTATTCGCAAAACCTTGCCGTGCCGGCTCGGCACGATCTCGACAGACCGGATGTGCTCGCCGGCAAAAAACTGTTCTACGATATGGGCTGCATCTCCTGCCATACGCCGAAATTCGTCACCCGTCGCGGAACCCCGAACAGAGCGCACGCCTTCCAGCTGATCTGGCCTTATTCCGATTTCTTGCTGCATGACATGGGACCCGGCCTTGCCGACGGACAGGCGGTGGGCGAGGCCACGGGAAGCGAATGGCGCACGCCGCCGCTGTGGGGCATCGGGCTCACCCAGACCGTCAGCGGCAACACCTTCTTCCTGCATGACGGGCGCGCACGCAGCCTGGCCGAGGCAATCCTGTGGCATGGCGGCGAGGGCGAGAAGGCGCGTGACCGCTTTGCCGCTGCCAATGCGGCCGAACGCGCCGCGCTGATGAAGTTTCTGGAGTCGCTCTGATGCGGAAGCGTCTTGCACTCGCGCTGATGCTGGTCCTCGCCGATGCGCTGCCGGCATCCGCCGCGGTGAAGGCTTCGGATGTGATCCAGCGGGCGATCGACGGCTTCGTCCGCCCGGCCTATACCAGGCTGCATGACCACGCGGACAGCTTGGCCAAGACCATGCACGCGCTTTGCCAGGCGCCTTCGCAAGATACTCTCGATGCGGCACGCGCCGAATTCTCAGGCGTCGTGGATGCCTGGTCGGTGGTGGAAATCATCCGTTTCGGGCCGATCGCCGAAAACAACCGGCTTGAGCGCATGCTGTTTTGGCCGGACCGCAAGAGCATCGGCCTGAAGCAGGTGCAGGCAGCACTGGCCGGCAAGGATCCGGCGGCCGCCGATCCGGCCCAACTGGCGACAAAGAGTGTCGCCATGCAAGGGCTCGGCGCATTGGAGTTCGTGCTCTACGGCGATGACGCCGGTCAATTGGCCGGCAAGGGCGACGCCTATCGCTGCGCCTATGGTGCAGCCATTGCCGGCAATGTCGAGACGATTGCCGCCGAGGTCGGCGAGGCCTGGAACAAGCCCAACGGCTTTGCCGCGCTCTGGGCCCATCCCGGTCCGCAGAACGCGCTCTATCAAGACGGAACCGAAGCGGTGACCGAACTGGTCGGCGTCTTCATCAACGAGTTGGAAATGGTTCGCGACGTGCGCCTGAAAGGCTTCCTGGGCGCCAAGCCGGAGGCCGACAAACCGAAACAGGCGATTTATTGGCGCTCGCAGAACACCGCACGCTCGCTGACCGGCAATCTGGCGGGCATGGATGCGCTGTTCCAGGCCTCCCAGCTTGGCGATGCGCTGCCGCCTGATGCACGCTGGATGGCGGAATCGGTCCACATCCAATTCACCAACGGGATCGAGGCCGCCAAGGCGATCAGGGGTCCGATCGACAAGGCACTAGCCGATCCGACGTTGCGCCAGAAGCTCGACTACTTCGCACTGGTGACATCCAGCCTGACGACCCTGATCGGCACCAGGCTGACCGCCGAATTCGGCCTGACCGCCGGGTTCTCGTCACTGGATGGCGACTGATCATGAGGACGCCGCTGATCGATCGGCGCGATTTCCTGAGGGCCGCGGGCGCTGGTTTCGTGGCGGCGATGGCGCCGTCGGCCTGGGCAAATACACTCGACGCCGACGCGGTCTTCGCCACGGCTTTCGTCAAGCGCGACGGCAGCTATGGCGCGGCCGTCCTGTCCGAGGCCGGCAAGTTGTTGCACACGATCGATCTGCCCGATCGGGGCCACGACGTTACCTTCGACCCGGTGTCTAAGCGTTCGGTGGTGTTTGCCAGGCAGCCGGGCACCTTTGCTGTCGTCTTCGACCATACCGGCCGCGATGAACCGCACACCATTGCCAGCGTTGCCGGCCGGCATTTCTTCGGCCATGGCGTGTTTTCGGCCGATGGCACGCTGCTCTACGCAACCGAGAACGATTTCGACAATGCCGACGGCGTCGTCGGCGTCTATGACGCGCATGCGAAATTCAAGCGCATCGGCGAGTTCCCGACCTACGGCACAGGCCCGCACGAGCTTTTGCTGCTTTCCGACGGCAGGACGATTGCTGTGGCCAATGGCGGCATCGAGACGCATCCGGATTATGGCCGCGCCGAGCTCAACATCGCAACGATGAAGCCTTCCTATGTTCTGGTCGACCGCCTTACCGGCGATCTCACCGAAAAGCACGAATTGCCGCCAGCGCTGCACCAACTGTCGATCCGCCATATGGATGCCGACCGCTCCGGCACCGTCTGGTTCGGCTGTCAATACAGGGGGCCGGGTACCGATCGTCCCCCACTGCTCGGCCGCGCGCCGCGCGGCATGGACTTGAAATTGCTCGACATGCCGCAGGACGTGCTCTCGGCCTTCAGAAATTATATCGGCTCGGTCGCGGCCAACCCTGCCGCCGGCACCATCGCCGTGTCTTCGCCTGAGGGGAATTCGCTTGCCGTGATCGACACGGCCAGCGGCCGCATCGTCGCCAGCAAGGCGCTGGTCGAGGTCTGCGGCGTTGCACCCGATGGGGAAAGCTTCATGGCGACGACCGGCGCCGGCGAAATCGTCGAGGCCGGTGGCTCGATACGTTCCGAGCCGGACTATGTCTGGGACAATCACCTGCTGCGTATCGAGCAGGTCGGCTAGTTCCGATACCTATTGTGGCGATTGCGTGCGTTGGAACTTACATTCTTGGACCCGCGCCGAAGCCAAGTCGCCTGACGATTTATCCATTATTCCCTTGCGGGGATCAGCTCTGGCGGGCAGAGGGAAGCTGTTTTCGAAACTGTCTCAACCGGCCGCTTCATGAAGTTGCTTGCCATCGACTGTGCCGCCAATCTCTGCGCCGCCTGCGTCTACGACGCGGCGGCCGGGAAAGAACTCGGCCGTTCGGTGCTCGATCTCGGCAAGGGTCATGCCGAGCATCTGATGGGTGTCATCGAAGGCGCGTTGAAGGCGGCCGGAAGCGATTATGCCAGCCTCGGCGCCATTGCCGTTTCAACCGGTCCGGGCTCCTTCACCGGACTGCGTGTCGGCGTCTCGGCGGCGCGCGGCCTGGCGCTGGCGCTGAAAATCCCGGCGATCGGCGTGACGACTCTGGAGGCACTGGCGGCAGAGACCGCAGCGATATTTCCCCGCCGCGCCGTGATCGCAGCGCTCGATGCAGGCCGCGAGGAGATCCATGCGGCACTTTACGATGAGAGGTCGGTTCTGATCTATGGTCCGGCTGTGACCACGCTCTCGCACGCCGCAGCCATGGCGATCGACATCTCTCCGGTTCTGGCGGGCACGGCGGCAACCCAAATTGCCGCGGCGGCCGGACGCAGCTTCGATCTCGGTGAGACGGCGGCCACCGCCGACATCGCTGTCTATGCGCGGCTGGCCGCGGCCCAAGGTGCCGGTAAACACGGCGAGGGCGAAAAGCCGAAACCGCTTTATCTGCGGGGCGCCGACGCCAAGCCGCAGGCCGGCTTTGTTCTATCCAGGCAAAAAAACTGATGCGTATTCCATTCCTCCAGCCGCGTCGCAGGGACTATGCGATCGAGCCGCTGACGGTTGCCGACAGCGCGGCCATGTCGGTGCTGCATCGCGAGGATTTCGCGCGGCCGTGGACCGACGACGAATTCGCCGCGCTGCTCGAGCAGGACACGGTGTTCGGCTATGCCGCGCGCGAGACCGGACAGGGCGCCAAGCCGCCGGTGGGCTTCGTCCTGGCGCGGCTGGCCGCCGGCGAGGGGGAGATCCTGACGGTCGCAGTGGCACGCTCGCACCGGCGCCGGGGGCTCGGCTGGCAATTGATGGATGCGGTGCTGCGTGAACTGCACGCACAGCGCGCCGAGGCGCTTTTCCTTGAGGTCGACGAGACCAACGTCGCCGCGATCGCGCTCTACCGGCGGCTGGGCTTCCGCGAGGTCGGCAAGCGCGCCAACTATTACAAGTCGCCGGAGCACGGCCCGACCGGCGCCCTTGTCATGCGCCGCGATCTTCGCTAGCCAAACGCCGGGGTGGTGCGGATGATCGGAAAAATCAGGATTTTCCTGGCGCTGGGGCTGGTTGTCGTCGGCTCATTGGTGCTTGTGCCGCTGCAGGTCTTGTCGATGAAGACCGGGCTCTGGCGCGAGACCTTCATCCTGAAGATCTGGCACAGGATGATCATCAGGGCGCTCGGGCTGCGCATCCATGTCAAAGGGGCGCTATCCGGCCAACGCCCATTGCTGGTCGCCGCCAACCACATCTCCTGGACCGACATCATGGTGCTGGGATCGATGGTCGACGTGACGTTCATCGCCAGAGCCGACATGGCCGGCTGGCCGCTGATCGGCATGCTGTCGAAGCTGCAACGCACCGTCTTCATTGAACGTGAGCGCAAACGTTCGTCGGGCGACCAGGCGAGCGAGATCGCCCGCCGGATGGCCAAGGGGGACGCCATGGTGCTGTTCGCCGAAGGCTCGACCGGCGACGGCAACATGATCCTGCCGTTCAAGAGCACACTGTTCGGCGCCGCTACGATGGCGATTGCTGAAGGGGCGGCCGAACAGGTCTTCATCCAGCCGGTGGCGATCGTTTATACGCGCCTGCATGGCGTGCCACTCGGCCGCCGGCATCGGCCGGTTGCCGCCTGGATCGGCGATGAGGAGCTGATGCCGCACCTCAAGGTGCTGATGGCCGAGGGCGCTCTCGACGTCGAGGTGCATTTTGGCGAGGCGATTGCTTTCTCCAAGGGGTCCAGCCGCAAGGAGACGGCAAAGCAGATGGAACGCCAGGTGCGCGAGATGGTGCAGGCGGCGCTCGCCGAACCGCGCCCGAGCCGGTAGTCTGCTCGGTACCGGCCAGATTCGTCTGTTTTTTGTCAGGGAAAGGCGCTAGAAGCCGCGAAATGGAATTGAACACGATAGAACGCGACGACATCGGCGCTGCCGCCGAAGACCTGGTCGTTCTGCCTGCCGCGACCAGGAAGGTCTTCGTCAAGACCTATGGCTGCCAGATGAACGTCTACGATTCGCAGCGCATGACCGATGCTCTGGCCATCGACGGCTATGCCGCGACAGACGCCGTTGGCGAGGCCGATCTGGTGCTGCTCAACACCTGCCACATCCGCGAGAAGGCGGCGGAAAAGGTCTATTCCGAACTTGGGCGCATCCGTGAGTTGAAGGCGGAACGTGCCAAGGCCGGGCGCGAAATGCTGGTCGGCGTCGCCGGCTGCGTGGCGCAGGCCGAGGGCGCCGAGATCATCCGTCGCTCGCCGGTGGTCGATCTGGTCATCGGCCCGCAGACCTACCACCGGCTGCCCGGTGTGCTGGCGAAGGCGCGGAGCGGAGAAAAGATCGTCGAGACCGACTATGCCGTCGAGGACAAGTTCGAGCATCTGCCGCAGCCCAAGCGCGCCGAACTGATCAGGCGCGGCGTGACGGCGTTCTTGACCGTTCAGGAAGGCTGCGACAAATTCTGCACCTTCTGTGTCGTACCCTATACGCGCGGCTCGGAAGTCTCGCGGCCGGTGGCACAGATCGTCGCCGAAGCCGAGCGCCTGGCGGATGCCGGCGTGCGCGAGGTGACGCTGCTCGGCCAGAACGTCAACGCCTGGCATGGAAGAGGCGAAGACAGCGAGGAATGGGGCCTTGGCCGGCTGCTGTTCAGGCTCGCAGAGATTCCAGGTCTGGCGCGGCTGCGCTACACGACCAGCCATCCGCGCGACATGGACGATGAATTGATCGCCGCCCATCGTGATTTGCCCGCGCTGATGCCCTATCTACATTTACCGGTGCAATCCGGCTCGGACCGCATACTCAAGGCGATGAACCGCAGGCATATGGCCAAGGACTACCTGACGTTGATCGACCGCATCCGTGCCGCGCGGAACGACATCGCACTGTCCGGCGATTTTATCGTCGGCTTTCCCGGTGAGACGGAAGCGGATTTCGAGGCGACGATGCAGTTGGTGGAAGACGTCAACTATGCCTCGGCCTTCTCGTTCAAATACTCTCCGCGGCCCGGCACGCCGGGCGCCGAAATGAACGATCAGGTGCCGGAGGCCGTCAAGGACGAGCGCCTGCAGCGATTGCAAGCGCTGCTTCTGAAACAGCAGCAGCATTTCGGCGCAAGCCTGGTCGGCAGGACCATCGACACGCTGGTCGAAAAGCCGGGCCGCCAGGCCGGCCAGAAGGTTGGCCGCTCGCCGTGGCTGCAGCCGGTTATTGTTGATGAAAAGGCCGGCGAAATCGGTGACATTATCCAGGTACGAATCACGAAGGCGGGCTACAACAGCCTGTTCGCCGAATTGGCCTGAAGGCCTCGGCAGATGAGGAGAGACGGTTGAGCGCTGCTGAAGTCAAGAACCTGCCCCAGAATCTACCCTCCGGGGCCTCGGATATGGCGCACATCGTACTGACTTTCGACAATAACAAGCTTGCCAGCGCCCTTTACGGCCAGTTCGACGAGAATCTGGCCAGGCTCGAGCAGAAGCTCGGCGTCGACATCCGCTCGCGTGGCAACCAATTGACCATCAAGGGCTCTTCCTCAGCCGCCGAGCAGGCACGCCGCGCCTTGGACAATCTTTACGGCATTCTGCAGAAAGGCACTGATATCGGCCAGTCCGATGTCGACGGCGCGGTGCGCATGGCGATCGCCACCGACGACCAGCTGACGCTGCCGACGCTGGAGCGCAAGGGCAAGGTGTCCGCCGCCCAGATATCGACACGCAAGAAGACCATCTATGCCCGCTCGCTGAACCAGGACGCCTATATGCGCGCGCTGGAGCGGTCGGAACTCGTCTTCGGCATCGGCCCGGCCGGCACCGGAAAGACCTACCTGGCGGTGGCGCACGCGGCAATGCTGCTCGAACGCGGCATGGTCGAACGCATTGTGCTGTCGCGCCCCGCGGTCGAGGCCGGCGAACGGCTTGGCTTTCTGCCGGGCGACATGAAGGAGAAGGTCGATCCCTATCTGCGGCCGCTCTATGACGCGCTCTACGACATGATGCCGGCCGACAAGGTCGAGCGGGCGATTGCCGCCGAGGTCATCGAGATCGCGCCGCTGGCGTTCATGCGCGGCCGTACGCTGGCGCATGCCGCCGTCATCCTCGACGAGGCGCAGAACACCACGCCGATGCAGATGAAGATGTTCCTGACCCGGCTCGGCGAGAACTCGCGCATGATCGTCACCGGTGATCCGACCCAGATCGATCTGCCGCCGAACACCAAGTCCGGCCTGGTCGAGGCGCTGAGAATTCTCGACGGCGTTACCGGCATGGTGACGGTCCGCTTCAATGAAGGCGACGTCGTCAGACATCCGCTGGTCGCCGAGATCGTCAAGGCCTACGACCGTGACGGCAAGCTGGCCAGGGGCTTAGGTGTCGAAAGCTGATATGATTATGCGGCCGCATGGCTGAGGAGCAAAAGGCGGGAGGGCCGCTTCCCGTCGAGATCGATATCGCCATAGAGGCGGGCGACTGGCCCGACGAGACGACGCTGACGCGGCTGGTCGACCACGCCGTATCGGCCGCCTTTGTCGAAACCGGTGCGGACGGCCGTTCCGAGCTCAGCATCGTCTTCTCCGACGATGCCCATATCCGTACGCTCAATGCCGGCTGGCGCGGCAAGGACAAGCCCACCAACGTCCTGTCTTTTCCGGCTTTTCCCTTTACCAGGGGCGGGCCTCTGCCGCCGATGCTCGGCGACATCGTGCTGGCCGCCGAGACTGTCGCGCGCGAGGCGGCACTGGAAGACAAGCCCGTCGAGGACCATATCTCCCATCTCGTCATCCATGGCCTGCTGCATTTGCTGGGCTATGATCACGAAACGGATGCCGAAGCGGATCTGATGGAAGCGACAGAGCGCGCAGCACTTGCGAGGCTTGCCATTCCCGATCCCTACACGTAATTACAAAAGACCAATTGACCGGACGATGATGAACGACAAACCAGAGACTGCCGCCCGCTCCGACGCCGGCAGTGTGATCAAGCCTTCCGAAACGACGGAAGAGGGCTCGAGTCCGAGTACCACGACCGGCAGCTTCGCCAGCGAGGCATCGCCTGCCGGTCCTTCCCTGTTCGATCGCGTGCTCGGGCTTTTCAGGCACCGCAACGGCACCAGCCTGCGCGAGGAGATTGCCGGTGCGCTTGCCGAAACGGCGAGCGATGCAGAATCCTTCTCGCCCGGCGAACGCGCCATGCTCAACAACATCCTGCGCCTGCGCGAAGTGCGGGTCGAGGACGTCATGGTGCCGCGCGCCGACATCGAGGCGGTCGAGATCACGACGAAGCTCGGCGATCTTCTGGGGCTGTTCGAACAGTCCGGCCACTCCCGCATGCCAGTTTATTCGGAGACGCTCGACGACCCGCGCGGCATGGTTCATATCCGCGACGTGCTGGCGCATATCACCAAGGTCGCCCGCGTCAGAAAGGGCAGGACGACCAGGAAAACCCCGGTCGCGACGGTTCTCGATCTCGCCCAGGTCGATCTGGCGCGCACCATCGGCGATCTCAACCTGATCCGACCGGTGCTGTTCGTGCCGCCGTCGATGCTCGCCTCCGACCTGATGGGGCGAATGCAGACGACGCGCACCCAGATGGCGCTGGTCATCGACGAATATGGCGGCACCGACGGCCTCGTCTCGCTCGAGGACATCGTCGAGATGGTAGTCGGCGACATCGAGGACGAGCATGACGAGGACGAGCCGATGATCACCCAGGCCGGCGAAGGCGTCTTCATCGTCGACGGCAAGGCCGAGATCGACGACGTCGCCAAGATGATCGGCGAGGATTTCGCCGCCGGCGAGCACGGCGAATATGTCGACACGATCGGCGGCATGATCTTCAATACGCTTGGCCGGGTGCCGGCGCGCGGCGAAGTGGTGCAGGCCATACCCGGCTTCGAGTTCCATGTGCTCGACGCCGATCCGCGCCGCGTCAAGCGCGTGCGCATCGTCGAGACCTTGAAGGGCGAGCGGCGGCGCCGCGCCGTGCGCACCGAGCAGGCTTAGGGTTTGTTTGGAGGCAAGCCCGCGGCCTGATAAATCTTGCGTCCTGATTCGCACGACTCGGAAGCATTGATGGAGCGCCAGGCCGGCCGGATAATTCTGCTTTGGGGCTGGCGGCGCGCGCTGGTGGCGTTTCTTGCCGGGGCGCTGGCGGTTCTTGCCCAGGCGCCTTACGATTTCTTCGCCGTCTGCTTCGTTTCGTTCCCACTGCTGGTGTGGCTTCTCGATGGCGCGACCGGCGAAGCCTCGGACGGTTTTCTGCGGCGCTTGCGGCCGGCTTTCGCCGTCGGCTGGTGGTTCGGTTTCGGCTACTTTCTTGCCGGTCTCTGGTGGGTCGGCTCGGCGCTTCTGGTCGAGGCCGACAGCTTTGCCTGGGCCTTGCCGTTCGCGGTGGTCGGCATCCCCCTCGCGCTGGCCTTCTTTTACGGTTTCGCTGCCGTGGTTGCCCGGCTGTTGTGGAGCAACGACATCGGCCGCATCGCCGCGCTCGCCTTCGGCTTTGCGCTGGCGGAATGGCTGCGCGGCTTCCTGTTCACCGGCTTTCCGTGGAATGCCGTCGGCTATGCGGCGATGCCGGTGCCTTTGCTGATGCAGAGCGTCTCGGTGACCGGCATGGTCGGCATGAACGCGCTGGCGGTCTTCGTCTTCGCGCTGCCGGCGCTGCTTGCGGCGCGCCAGCATCTTCGCCTCGGCGCGGCGTTGCTTGTCGTTCTCGTCGCCGCCCATGCCGGCTTCGGCTATATCCGGCTCGCCGCCCCCGAAAAACCGGCGGCCCATAGCCTCGACGTCCGTATCGTGCAACCTGCCGTCGATCTCACGGAAAAATGGGATGCCTCGGTGCGTGACCGCATCTTCGCCACCATGATGGGGCTTTCGGCCAGGGCACCGGAACCCGGCCATGACAGGCCGCAATTGATCCTGTGGCCGGAGACCTCCGTGCCGTTTCTGTTC
This sequence comes from Mesorhizobium sp. M0048, assembly GCF_040323405.1. Classification (NCBI taxonomy): domain Bacteria; kingdom Pseudomonadati; phylum Pseudomonadota; class Alphaproteobacteria; order Hyphomicrobiales; family Phyllobacteriaceae; genus Mesorhizobium; species Mesorhizobium sp. M0048. The sequence goes on from NZ_JAMYUV010000006.1 coordinate 108,934, forward strand.
ACCGAACGTCCGGATGCCTTGCCTGCCATCGGAGAGATGCTTGGCGATGGCCAGATGCTGCTTGCCGGCGTCGTTCGCGAGGAAGGCGGCTCGGCGGCTCGCAGCCGTTACTACAACTCGGTCGTGGCGATCGACGAAAGGGGCGAAATCGTCGATGCCGTGGACAAGGTCCACCTGGTCCCCTTCGGCGAATATCTGCCTTTCGCCGATCTGCTCGGCCGCCTCGGGCTTGAGCAGCTTGTTGCCGGTCCGATGACCTTCGCGGCCGGCAATGAGCGGCACCCGATCGCGCTGCCCGGCGGTATGCGGGCGCTGCCGTTTATTTGCTATGAGGTCATCTTTCCCGATCTCGTCGCGGTTGACGCTACGACAGCCGCGCTTATTGTGAACGTCACCAATGACGCTTGGTTCGGCGACACGCCGGGGCCGTACCAGCACTTCAGGCAGGCGCAGATCCGGGCGGTGGAGAATGGGGTGCCCCTGTTGCGCGCGGCTAATAACGGCATTTCGGCCGTTGTCGACCCGCACGGTCGCATCGTCGACGCGCTGGCAATCGATGCACGCGGCGCCATCGATGTGCGTGTGCCGATCTCCAACCAAGCCATCGTTTCCTCCAGCCAACGACGCATTAACGGAATGCTGATCATGTTTTTGCTCGCCGTAGCGGCATGCATTTTGAACGTAAGGCAAAGGCTACGGGCGAATTGACAGCCGACACATTAGAAACTCATACTGTAAGCGCCTGAAAATTTTCGAAGTCGATAAGGTCGTTCTGTTGGGGCACGGGCCGCGGCGTCGTTTGGGCAGCAAAGTAGAAAAAGCCGGAAAAATTCGGCGAGGACAAAATGACAGAAGAAAACAAGAAAAAGCCGAATCCGATCGACATCCACGTCGGAAGCCGCATCCGGCTTCGCCGCAATATGCTGGGAATGAGCCAGGAAAAACTGGGCGAAAACCTCGGCATAACGTTCCAGCAGATCCAAAAGTACGAAAAGGGCACCAATCGCGTTGGCGCCAGCCGTTTGCAGGCAATCGCCTCCATACTCGGCGTGCCCGTCGCCTTCTTTTTCGAGGATGCGCCCGGTCAGGAGCCCGTGGGCAACCGTGGATTTGCCGAGGATGCGTCGATGACCTCCGCCGTCGAATTCTGCGGCAGCCCGGAAGGGCTCCAGCTGAATCGCGCCTTCGTCAAGATCGCCGACGTGAAAGTGCGCCGTAAGATCATTGAGCTTGTGAAGTCGCTCTCCACCGACGAGGTCGATTGACTGGCTCGCGAAGAGTTCAAAGAGGTAGAGTTCGTCGTGGCTGGGCAGGCAATTTCTCGCGCTTGCCCGCATCGAGGGATGTGCATTCCGCAGATGCGCCAAAGCGCGGATCGATTTTGCTCGACACGCTTCCTCGAAGCCGTTTTCCCTCAGTCTGTTGGCGCAAGGGCTGATCGCAGTGCGCCCTGCCGCCGTCTCGGGATGCAAAGATAAATAACGTCAAAATTCATGCCAGAACGGCTGCATGGCTTGACGACCGGCGCCCGGCACCGTTAACAACTGGCGCGCCAAAATCGGCGGCCTGCCGATATTTTTTCAAGAGGGGACACCCGTGACGCGGCACAATTACTTCTTCACCTCGGAATCCGTTGCCGAGGGCCATCCCGACAAGGTCTGCGACCGCATCTCCGACGAGATTGTCGATCTCGTCTATCGCGAAGCCAGAAAGACCGGCATGGACCCGTGGAAGGTCCGCGTTGCCTGCGAGACGCTTGCGACAACCAATCGCGTTGTCATCGCCGGCGAGGTGCGCGTCCCCGAGACGCTGCTCAAGAAGGACAAGGAGGGCAATGTCCTGAAGGATGCGGCCGGCCATCCGATTGTCAACCCGGCCAAGTTCAAGTCGGTCGCCCGCAAGGCAATCCGCGAAATCGGCTACGAGCAGGCCGGCTTCCACTGGAAGACGGCCAAGATCGAGGTCCTGCTGCACGGCCAGTCGCCGGATATCGGCCAAGGCGTGGACAACGCCTCCGACCGGCAAGGTGAGGAGGGAGCCGGCGACCAGGGCATCATGTTTGGCTATGCCTGCCGCGAAACCCCGGACCTGATGCCTGCGCCGATCTATTACAGCCACAAGATCCTCGAACTGCTGGCCGCTGCGCGCCATGAAGGCAGCGGTGATGCAGGCAGGCTCGGGCCGGATGCCAAGAGCCAGGTCACCGTCCGCTATGTCGACGGCAAAGCGGCGGAAGTGACGCAGATCGTGCTGTCGACCCAGCATCTCGATGAGACATGGGATTCGAAGAAGGTGCGCAACGTCGTCGAGCCCTATATTCGCGAAGCACTGGGCGACCTGAAGATCGCCGACAATTGCAACTGGTACATCAACCCGACCGGCAAGTTCGTCATCGGCGGGCCCGACGGCGACGCCGGCCTGACCGGCCGCAAGATCATCGTCGACACCTACGGTGGGGCTGCGCCCCATGGCGGCGGCGCTTTCTCCGGCAAGGACACCACCAAGGTCGACCGCTCGGCCGCCTATGCGGCGCGCTATCTCGCCAAGAACGTGGTTGCCGCGAAGCTCGCCGATCGCTGCACTATCCAGCTTTCCTATGCGATCGGTGTCGCCCAGCCGCTGTCGATCTACGTCGACCTCCACGGCACCGGCAAGGTCGACGAGGCAAAGCTCGAGCGTGCACTGCGCACCGTGATGGACCTGTCGCCGTCCGGCATCCGCCGCCACCTCGATCTCAACAAGCCCATCTATGCCAAGACGTCGTCCTACGGCCATTTTGGCCGCAAGGCCGGCCGCGACGGATCCTTCTCCTGGGAGAAGACCGATCTCGCCAAGGCGCTCAAGGACGCTCTCGCCGAACCGGTCGCCGAAGCAGTCGCCGCCTAACCGCGGCGCCTATGGACCCGAAGGACCGGCCAAGCCGTGCGACCGAGGCCTTTTTCGGTCGCCGGCGCGGCAAGACCATTCGACCACAGCAGGCAGCGGCGCTGGAGAGCGGCTTTGCCGCCTACAAGCTCGATCTGACGGTTGGACCACCGGCCGATCTGCGCAGCCTTTTCGAAGCCGGAGTTTCCGCTGTCCAGCTCGAAATCGGTTTTGGCGGCGGCGAACATCTTCTGCACCGTGCTACGGCCAGCCAGGCGACCAGCTTTATCGGCGTCGAACCTTTCGTCAACGGCATGGCCAAGATGATGATGGCGGTCCGGGAGCGGCCGCTTGCCAATCTGCGCGTCTATGATGACGACGCCACGCGCCTGCTGGACTGGCTGCCGCAGGCTTCGCTTGACGGCATTGACCTCCTCTATCCGGATCCGTGGCCGAAGAAGAAGCACTGGAAGCGGCGCTTCGTCAGCCCGGTCAATCTCGACCGCTTCGCGCGCGTCCTGAAGCACGGCGGAAAGTTCCACTTTGCGTCCGACATCGACAGCTATGTGAACTGGACGCTGCTGCATTGCCGGGCCCACGGCGCCTTCACGTGGCAGGCAAACGAAGCAGCCGACTGGCATCGGCCCTATGATGGCTGGCCGGGGACGCGCTATGAGGCCAAGGCCATTCGCGAAGGCCGACGGCCCGCCTATCTGACCTTCGTGCGGAAATAAGCGGGAAATTAGAGCTGAGTAAAGGCGAGCGGCCGAAGGCTCTCGGCGCTCACTTGGCTCAGAAGCGACGGATCTTGTCGAAGGCTGCCGGCTCCATGCCGAGATTGCGCAGATCATGCGCACGCGGCTTGCGACCGTTTTCCACAGCCCGCGACGCTGCTACGGCGCTGCCGAACACGCTAAAGACATCGCCTATGGCTGAAAAAAATCCACGATTGTTCATAATCGTACCCTTTCGAGCGCAGTGAGCGCTCCAATTGTGCAATGCAACATAGATAGTCGTGCGTGGCCGGTGCTCAAAGGGGCATAACTGCATGGGCGCCATGCATTTGGCGCAGCGCTGCGGACTCGGTGCCTTGCCGTCATGCAGGACGGGCTTGAAACGAGGACCATGATCGTCTATATCAGCTTCAAATTCTTGGTCGGTATGACGAAGAGTGGGTCCACCCGGTCCCGCTCTTTTTTATTACCTGCCGACCAACAGGGATCGAGCGACAGGACCGAATGACAGTGACGGCGAGCGAAGGCGACGACCGCATCATCCGCGAAAGCGGCATCGATGCGCGCATCGCGCTGATCGTTCAGCCGGTACTGCGCGCCATTGGCTTTCGCTTGGTACGTGTGCACCTGTCGGGCCAGAACGGGCTGACGCTGCAGATCATGGCCGAGCGCGAGGACGGCACCATGACGGTCGAGGATTGTGAAGAGGTCAGCCGGGCGGTGTCGCCGGCGCTCGATGTCGATGATCCGATCGAGAAGGCTTATCATCTCGAAGTGTCGTCGCCGGGCATCGACCGGCCGCTGGTCCGCAAATCGGACTTTGCAGCCTGGGCCGGCCATCTGGTGAAGATGGAGACGTCTGTCCTCGTCGCCGACCGCAAGCGCTTCAAGGGCAAGATCGCCGAAAGCGACGCGGACGGTGTGGTGATCGAGCGCGACAAGGCCGCTTACGGCGAGGAGCCGACGGTGCGTGTTCCCTACGATGCGATTGCCGAAGCGCGGCTGGTTCTGACCGACGATCTTATCCGCGATGCACTGTCGAAGGACAACCGGGCGCGCAAGGAAGCCAGGAAACGCCGCGGCGAACCCGAAGACGCACCAGCGGGTGCGGAAGACGAAACCGAACAGGAAATGTGATTGGGCTGCCGGCGGTAAGGTCGGCGACAAGCTCGGGAGAAACAAGATGGTTGTAAGCGCCAACAGGCTTGAACTGCTGCAGATCGCCGATGCGGTCGCGCGTGAAAAGTCGATCGACAAGTCGATCGTCATCGCCGCCATGGCCGATGCGATCCAGAAGGCCGCGCGCTCGCGCTACGGCCAGGAAACCAATATCCGGGCGGATATCAATCCGAATACCGGCGAGATGAAGCTGCAGCGGCTGATGGAAGTGGTCGAGAAGGTCGACGACTACGCGACCCAGATTGCCATTTCCTCGGCGCGCGAGCGAAATCCGGACGCCCAGCTCGGCGATTTCATCGCCGAACAGCTGCCGCCGATGGATTTCGGCCGTATCGCCGCCCAGTCGGCCAAGCAGGTCATCGTGCAGAAGGTGCGCGAGGCCGAGCGCGACCGGCAATATGACGAATACAAGGACCGTATCGGCGAGATCGTCAACGGCACCGTCAAGCGCGTCGAATACGGCAACGTCATCGTCGATCTCGGCCGCGGCGAGGCGATCATCCGCCGCGACGAGCTGATTCCGCGCGAAAACTACAAGTATGGCGATCGCGTCCGCGCCTATGTCTATGACGTGCGCCGCGAACAGCGCGGCCCGCAGATCTTCCTGTCGCGCACCCATCCGCAGTTCATGGCGAAGCTGTTCACCATGGAGGTGCCGGAAATCTACGACGGCATCATCGAGATCAAGTCGGTCGCCCGCGATCCGGGTTCGCGCGCCAAGATCGCTGTCATCTCGCGCGACAGCTCCATCGATCCGGTCGGTGCCTGCGTCGGTATGCGCGGCAGCCGCGTCCAGGCGGTCGTCGGTGAATTGCAGGGCGAGAAGATCGACATCATTCCGTGGTCGCCTTCGGCGGCGTCCTTCATTGTCAATGCGTTGCAGCCGGCGGAAGTCGCCAAGGTCGTGCTCGACGAGGATGCCGAGCGCATCGAGGTCGTCGTTCCCGATGATCAGCTGTCGCTGGCCATTGGCCGTCGCGGCCAGAACGTCCGTCTTGCCTCGCAGCTCACCGGCTGGGATATCGACATCCTGACCGAGCAGGAAGAAAGCGAACGCCGCCAGAAGGAATTCGTCGAACGATCGTCGCTGTTCATGGAAGCCCTCGACGTCGACGAGATGGTCGGCCAGGTGCTCGCTTCCGAAGGCTTCACCAGCGTCGAGGAAGTCGCGTATGTCGATTCCGGCGAAATCGCGTCGATCGACGGCTTCGACGAGGACACTGCTTCGGAAATCCAGACCCGCGCCCGCGAATATCTGGAGAAGATCGAAGCCGAGCACGACGAGAAGCGCAAGGCCCTCGGCGTCAAGGATGAATTGCGCGAGATTCCCGGCATCACCACCGCCATGATGGTGACGCTCGGCGAGGACGGCGTGAAGACGATCGAGGATTTCGCCGGCTACGCCGCCGACGACCTGACCGGTTGGAAAGAACGCAAGGACGGCGAGACGAAGGTATTCCCGGGTGTGCTCGCCAACCATGGCGTATCACGCGCCGATGCCGAGCAGATGGTCCTGGCGGCTCGCCTGAAGGCTGGCTGGATCACCGAAGACGAGCTTGCCGCCGAGGGCGTGCCGGCTGACGAAACCGTCGGTGCGTGAGGTGAAACCGCATCGCACCGAACCCGCCCTTGGACGAGATGAACGATCGCACCTGCATCGTCACCCGCAGGCAAGCCGAACCGGATGAACTGATCCGTTTCGTCGTCGGCCCGGATTCGGCCGTCGTTCCGGACATCAAGAGAAACCTGCCCGGCCGCGGTTGCTGGGTGACGGCCGACCGCCTACATATAGACAAGGCAGCGGCGAAAAACCTGTTTGCCCGTGCTTTTAAGGCGCAGGTGAGCGTGCCAGCCGATCTTGGCGGTATGGTCGACGCGCTGCTTTCCAGGTTCGCTCTGGGCATGCTTGGCCTGGCCCGCAAGGCGGGCGCCATAGCGCTCGGAGCGACCAAGGTCGAGAGTGCCGTGCGCGGCGGACTTGCACTTTTCGTGCTCCACGCGACCGAGGCTTCCGACGATGGCGTCCGCAAGATAAGCCAGGCGCGACGGGCAACCGTCCACCTCGGCGGGCCTGCGATCCGCGCTTACAAACTTTTCTCCGAGGCCGAGTTGAGCTTGGCATTGGGGGGTACAAATGTGATACATGCTGCCGTTCTCGCGGGAGACGCGGGCAGGGCGGTCCAGAAGCGCATGGTTGCGCTCGACCGATATCGGGGCGGTTCCCCGGACGATCTGGCAATGCTTGCGGCCGTTGCTGACGAGGATGATGCCGCAGAGGATATGGAATGAGCGATACGAAATCGGGCGACGACAAGACGCTGAGTGTTACGCCGAAGAAGACCTTGACGCTGAAGCGCCCCGGTATGGAACAGGGCACGGTGCGCCAGAACTTCTCGCATGGCCGCACCAAGTCGGTGGTCGTCGAGACCAAGAAGCGCAAGTTCTCGCTGCCTGGCGACAAGCCGGAGCCGGCGGCAGCGCCTGTGTCCGTTTTCACGCCGAAGCCGGTTGCGGCAGTGCCTGCCGTGCAGGAAGCTCCCAAGGCGCCGCCGCCTCCGCCGCCGCTCGAACGCGGCGGCATGGTGCTGAACGAGTTGTCGCGCCAGGAAATGGAAGCACGCCGCCGGGCTCTCGAGGGCTCGAAGGTCCGCGATGTCGAGGATCGCCAGCGCGCCATCGAGGAGGCCAAGCGCCGCAGCGAGGACGAAGAGCGCCGCCGCCGCGAGCGCGAGGAATCGGCTCGCCGTCAGGCCGAGGAAGAGGCACGGCTGCAAGCCGAGGCCGAATCCCGCCGCCGTGCCGAGGAAGAGGCGCGCCGCCGTGCGCCGCTCGCCGCCGAACTGGCGACAGTCGATGACGAGGAAGAGGTCAAGCCGAAGCGGACCGGTGCCGGTGCACCGGTGCGCCGTCTCGTCACCCCCGAAGTGGCACGTCCTGCCAAGCCGACCAAGGGCGAGGAAGACCGCCGCCGCGGAAAGCTGACGCTGAATTCGGCTCTTTCCGACGAGGATGCGCGCGCCCGCTCGCTCTCGTCGATGCGCCGTCGTCAGGAGAAATTCAAGCGCGCGTTGCATAACGAGCCACGCGAGAAAGTCATGCGTGAAGTGATCCTGCCCGAAACCATCACCATCCAGGAGCTGGCGCAGCGCATGTCCGAGCGCGCTGTCGACGTGGTCAAGTTCTTCATGAAGCAGGGCCAGATCCTGAAGCCTGGAGACGTCATCGACGCCGACACGGCCGAACTGGTCGCCACCGAATTTGGCCACACGGTCCGCCGCGTCGCCGAGTCCGACATCGAAGAGGGCTTGTTCAACATCGCCGATCGTCCGGAGGACCTGCAGCCGCGTCCGCCGGTGGTAACGATCATGGGCCATGTCGATCACGGCAAGACCTCGTTGCTCGATGCCATCCGCAATGCCAACGTCGTGTCCGGCGAAGCCGGCGGCATTACCCAGCATATCGGCGCTTATCAGGTCGAGAAGAACGGTCACAAGATCACGTTCATAGACACGCCCGGCCACGCCGCCTTCACGGCGATGCGTGCCCGCGGCGCCCAGGCGACCGATATCGCCATCCTCGTGGTGGCAGCCGACGACAGCGTCATGCCGCAGACGATCGAATCGATCAATCACGCCAAGGCGGCCGGCGTTCCGATAATCGTGGCGATCAACAAGATCGACAAGCATGACGCCGATCCGCAGAAGGTGCGCTCGGAACTGCTGCGCCACGAGGTGTTCGTCGAATCGATGGGCGGCGAGGTGTTGGATGTCGAGGTGTCGGCGACCAAGGGCATCAATCTCGACAAGTTGCTCGAAGCGATCCTGCTGCAGGCCGAAATCCTCGACCTGAAGGCCAATCCGGACCGCACCGCCGAAGGCGTGGTCATCGAAGCCCAGCTCGACAAGGGCCGCGGCCCGGTCGCTACGGTGCTGGTGCAGACCGGCACGTTGATGCCGGGCGACATCCTCGTCGCCGGCAACGAATGGGGCCGGGTACGCGCGCTCGTCAACGATCGCGGCGAGCAAGTCAAGGAAGCGCCGCCGGCAATGCCGGTGGAAGTCCTCGGTCTGCAAGGTACGCCGCTGGCCGGCGACCGCTTCGCCGTTGTCAACAACGAGGCCCGAGCCCGCGAGATCACCGAATATCGCCAGCGTCTGGCGCGCGAGAAGGCGGTGGCCAGGCATGCCGGCCAGCGCGGCTCGCTTGAACAGATGATGTCGCAATTGCAGACCAGCGGATTGAAGGAATTCCCGCTGGTCATCAAGGGCGACGTGCAGGGTTCGATCGAGGCGATCAACGCGGCGCTCGACAATCTCGGCACCGACGAGGTGCGCGCCCGCATCGTCCATGCCGGGGCTGGCGGCATTACCGAAAGCGACGTGTCGCTGGCGGAAACCTCGGGGGCTGCGATCATCGGCTTCAACGTTCGCGCCAATGCGCAGGCCCGCGCGGCCGCGGCTGCGGCAGGCATCGAGATCCGCTACTATTCGATCATCTACAATCTGGTCGATGATGTGAAAGCGGCTCTTTCCGGCCTGCTCTCGCCGGAGCGTCGCGAGACCTTCATCGGCAATGCCGAGATCCTCGAGATCTTCGACATCACCAAGGTCGGCAAGATCGCCGGCTGCCGTGTCACCGAAGGCAAGGTCGAGCGTGGTGCGGGCGTGCGCCTGATCCGCGACAATGTCGTCATCCACGAAGGCACGCTGAAGACCCTGAAGCGCTTCAAGGACGAAGTTTCGGAAGTTCCGGCCGGCCAGGAATGCGGCATGGCCTTCCAAAACTACGAGGACATGCGCGTCGGTGACGTCATCGAGTGCTTCCGCGTCGAGATGGTGACCAGGACGCTGTAGTGTCGGCATATGGAGCAAGAACGAAGCCTTGAGTACCGCTTTGTTCTGTCTCCTGCCGATTTTTCAGGGGTCTACTCAAGGGCGCGGAGCGAAAGTCGTCTCGGCGCCCTGAGACGGTTGTTTTACTGCTTTCTCGTTGGCATTCCGCTTGTGCTTGTCACAAACTATCTCGACGGCTCCGGTGCTTTGGCCGGAGTCGCGGGAGTTGTGGGCATGATGACCATTGTCACGGGTATCATGATCAATCTCGGCCCCATTCTGGCGAGGCGAGTCGAGGTTGCTCATTTCGAGCCTGAACCCACCATGATCCGAGTGGATGTCGCCGGCATCTCAAAGCGTGCCGCAGATACAGAGATCCACATCGGATGGAAATCCGTAAGCCGAGTTACTCTGACCGAATTCGGCATCGGTTTTGTGACGCAAGAGGGTGGCTGGTTTATTCCGATGAGTGCATTTGGGTCCGAGAGCGATTTGAAAGCCGAATACGACAGGATCGTTTCGTTCATGGTCTCATTACAGGCCGGCCCGGAGACAGAGCATTCAGTGCCGCGCACCTTACATTAGCTGAGGTGCAGGTTCCTTGGGGTAGCCAAGCCGGATCAACGGCGCTAAGTCAACCGTTTGAGGCGGTTCGAACCCGCACTGAGAGAAGAGATTTTCATGCCAAGACCACCATCGGCTGGCCCATCCCAGCGCATGCTGCGCGTCGGCGAGCAGGTGCGCCATGCGCTGTCCGAGACCTTGCAGCGCGGCGAGATCCTCGATCCGCTGATCGAGAATGCCGTGGTCTCGGTCTCCGAAGTGCGCATGTCGCCCGATCTGAAGATCGCCACCGCCTTCGTCTCGCCGCTTGGCGCCAAGGATGCCGGTGCGGTGGTCGAAGCGCTCAACAAGCATGCGAAGTTCGTCCGCGGCCGCGTCTCCGGCGCGCTGCGGCAGATGAAGTACATGCCGGAATTCCGCTTCCGGCTCGACACCAGCTACGACAATTTCCAGAAGATCAACGAATTGCTGCACTCGCCCGAAGTGGCGCGCGATCTCAGCGCCGACGACAAAGACAAAGACGACCGGAAGGACAGCGAATAGTGGCGCGCCGCGGCAAGAAGAAGGGCCGGCCGATCTCGGGCTGGCTGATACTGGACAAGCCGGTCGGCATGGGCTCGACCGAAGCCGTCTCCAAGATCAAGTGGCTGTTCCAGGCGGAGAAGGCCGGCCATGCCGGCACGCTCGACCCGCTCGCGTCCGGCATGCTGCCGATCGCACTTGGTGAAGCGACCAAGACGGTGCCTTACGTCCAGGACGGCGCCAAGGTCTACCGCTTCACGGTTGCCTGGGGCGAGGAGCGTTCGACCGACGACCTCGAAGGCCCGGCGACCAAAAGCTCGGACCGCCGTCCGGCGGAAGCCGACGTGCTGGCGCTGCTTTCGAAATATACCGGCGTCATCATGCAGACGCCGCCGCAATTTTCGGCGATCAAGATCGCTGGCGAGCGCGCTTATGACCTTGCCCGCGATGGCGAGACGGTCGACATTCCGGCACGCGAGGTCGAGATCGGCCGGCTCGACCTGGTCGAGCATATGGTCGATCGCACCATCTTCGAGGTCGAATGCGGCAAGGGCACCTATGTCCGCTCGCTGGCGCGCGACATGGGCCGCGAGCTCGGCTGTTTCGGCCACATCGCCGAGCTGCGGCGGGTCGAGGTCGAGCCGTTCACGCAGGAAGATTTCGTTACCCTGGCCGAGTTGGAAGCCGCCCGCTTCGGCGAGCAGGGCGAGCCGCAAGCAGCGGACGCCCCGATCGACTTCGGTGCCATCGATGCACTTCTGGTCGACACCGCCGCCGCGCTCGAATGCCTGCCGCAGGTCGCGATCAGCGATGATGCGGCAACCAAAATCCGCCTCGGCAATCCGGTCATCATTCGCGGCCGTGACGCGCCGGTAGAAGCGGAGGAGGCTTGCGCCACCGCGCGCGGCAAGTTGGTCGCCATCGGCGCTATCGAGCAAGGCATGTTCAAGCCAAAGCGGGTCTTTATCGGGTAACAGCTGTCGCCCGGCGCATGATCTCCAAACCGGATTCTATTTTGGGAAACGATCATGCGTTAAATCAACGGCGCTACGGTGCCGTTTGCCGTCCGAAAGGATGCGCTGCGCTGTAGTGCCGTTCGACGCTGCACTCGAGGGGGCACATGGCAAAGGCTGACACGGTCAACAAACGAGCGGCGCTCAAAACACGGAGGCCGCCGGTTGGGGCTTCGCCGGGCACGCTGATCGCCGACCCGGCGGCGCGCCGCTCCGAGCTCAGGCTGACGTTGATCTCGCCCGAGAAGTTCAAGACGATCGACAATGCCAGCATCGACGACGTCAACACCCATTGCCACAATTGGCCGGTCATCTGGCTCGACTGCACAGGCCTCGCCAATATCCAGCTGATCGAGGAGATCGGCCGGATTTTCAACCTGCATCCGCTGGCGCTGGAAGACGTCGTCAACACCGGTCAGCGGCCGAAGGTGGATTTCTTCGAGGACCACGCCTTTGTCGTCGTCAGGATGATCGACGACGTCACCGCGCACCGTTACGAACAGATCGCCGTCTTCTTCGGCAAGACCTTCGTCGTCACCTTCCAGGAGCGCGAAGGCGACCCATTCGATCCCGTGCGCAAGCGGATCGCAAGCTCGGTGCCCAACCGCTTGCGCTCGCGCGGCGCCGACTATCTCGCTTATGCTTTGATCGACGCCATCGTCGACAGCTATTTCCCGCCGATCGAGGCTGCTGGCGAATTGGTCGACAGCATCGAGGACCAGATGCTGCACCAGGCGCACAAGCACCAGATGCGGCAGCTTCACGAATTGCGGCGCGATGCCAATGTGCTGAAGGGCGTGCTTTGGCCGATGCGCGATGCGCTGGCGACCATGATCCGCAACGACGTGCCCTATGTGAAGGCCGAAACCAAGATATTCCTGAACGACACGCTCGATCATTCGCTGCGATTGATCGAACTGGTCGAAACCCAGCGCGACATGCTGACCGGCCTGATCGAGATGCACTTGTCGCTCAGCCAGGCGCGCACCAACGACGTCATCAGCTACCTGACGATCGTCTCGGTGATCTTCATGCCGCTTACCTTTCTCGTCGGCGTATGGGGCATGAATTTCGACCCCGACACCTCGCCCTGGAATATGCCGGAGCTGAAGGCCTATTACGGCTATCCCCTGTCGCTCGCCTTCATGGCGCTTGTTGCGGTCGGGCTCTTTGCGTACTTCAAATGGAAGAAATGGCTCTGACTAGGCGGAAGTGCCCGTTTATGCAGCGAAAAGCCGGCTTGTGAATTAGGCTGGCCTTTTTGTCGGAATTGCACTATATGCGCCGCAGCTTCGCGCTTTGACGCGTTGCTTGCACCGGCCCCTGCTGGACGACATCCCGGCTGAGGGCGTCCCGTTTCCTCAAACAGACAAGGAAAAACACGATGTCGATTACTGCCGAACGCAAGAAGGAATTGATGGGCGAATTCGCAACCGCCAAGGGCGATACCGGGTCTCCGGAAGTTCAGGTGGCCATCCTTTCCGAGCGCATCAAGAACCTGACCGATCATTTCAAGGACCACAAGAAGGATAACCATTCCCGCCGTGGTCTGCTCGCTCTCGTTTCCCAGCGCCGCAGCCTGCTTGATTATCTCAAGCGCAAGGACGACGCGCGCTATCAGACGCTGATCGAGAAGCTCGGTCTGCGCCGTTGACGAATTGACCGGCGGGTTCTTTCGAGAGCCCGCCGGTCGCGCATTGGAGCATCGGATCATCCAAGGCTCCAATGAAGAAAGCAGAGCGCCGCGCACCGGTTTGGCTGCGCAAAGGACGCTCTGAAGTTTTAGATTTGCGCAGGATACTTTCCGAAAACCTGGTTTTCGGGTTCACGCGCAAGGCCAGTCGGATCGATTGGCCAACCCGGTTTCGAAACAGCAGAGGGCCATTCGAAACCGCCCATGGACGGTCATGGGGCAGGATTGCAGGACGCTCGTGCGGCACCGCGCCGAATAGCCGAGCTTCCCGTTGTCTTGCCCGTGGCTGCCCGAGAAAGGAAGCCAAGGGAAAGGGCATCCGCGCACGCTGAAACGGCGCGGCCCTTTCCGCATACGAAGGACAAGACATGTTCAATTACCACAAAGTGGAAATCGAATGGGGCGGCCGCCCGCTCATTCTCGAAACCGGCAAGATCGCGCGTCAGGCTGATGGCGCGGTGCTGGCTACCTACGGCGAAACCAAGGTTCTCGCCACCGTCGTCTCGATGAAGGAGCCGAAACCCGGCCTCGATTTCTTCCCGCTGACGGTCAACTACCAGGAAAAGACTTACGCCGCCGGCAAGATCCCGGGTGGCTATTTCAAGCGGGAAGGCCGTCCGAGCGAGAAGGAAACGCTGGTTTCCCGCCTGATCGACCGCCCGATCCGCCCGCTCTTCGCCGAAGGCTACAAGAACGACACCCAGATCGTCGTCACTGTCGTCCAGCACGATCTCGAAAATGATCCGGACATCCTGTCGATCGTCGCCACCTCCGCCGCCCTGACCTTGTCCGGCGTGCCGTTCATGGGTCCGGTCGGCGCCGCCCGCGTCGGGTACATCAACGGCGAATATGTGCTCAACCCGCACGTCGACGAGATGCAAGAATCGAAGCTCGACCTGGTCGTCGCCGGCACCGCCGACGCCGTGCTGATGGTCGAGTCCGAAGCCAAGGAACTCGGCGAGGACCTTATGCTGGGCGCCGTCATGTTCGGCCACAGGGGATTCCAGCCGGTGATCGACGCGATCATCAAGCTGGCTGAAGTCGCGGCCAAGGACCCGCGCGACTTCACCGCCCCAGACTATTCCGCACTTGAAGCCGAGATGCTCAAGATCGTCGAAGGCGAGCTTCGCGACGCCTACAAGATCACCGACAAGCAGAAGCGCTATGCCGCCGTCGACGCCGTCAAGGCGAAGGTCAAGGCCGCGTTCGCGCCGGCAGAAGGCGAAGAGGCCAAATACACGTCCGAACAGATCGGCACCGTGTTCAAGGAACTCCAGGCCAAGGTCGTGCGCTGGAACATCCTCGACGCCGGCTCGCGCATCGACGGCCGCGACCTGAAGACGGTCCGCAAGATCGTCTCGGAAGTCGGCGTCCTGCCGCGCACGCACGGCTCGGCGCTGTTCACCCGTGGCGAGACCCAGGCGCTGGTCGTCGCCACGCTCGGCACCGGCGAGGACGAGCAGTATGTCGATTCGCTGACCGGCATGTACAAGGAGAAGTTCCTCCTGCACTACAACTTCCCTCCCTATTCGGTCGGTGAGACCGGCCGCATGGGTTCGCCGGGCCGCCGCGAAATCGGTCATGGCAAGCTCGCCTGGCGCGCCATCCGGCCGATGCTGCCGACCGCCGACCAGTTCCCCTATACGTTGCGCGTCGTTTCGGAGATCACCGAGTCCAACGGTTCGTCATCGATGGCTACCGTCTGCGGCACCTCGCTGGCGCTGATGGATGCCGGCGTGCCGCTGGCCAAGCCGGTCGCCGGTATTGCAATGGGCCTGATCAAGGAAGGCGAGCGCTTCGCCGTGCTCTCCGACATTCTTGGCGACGAGGACCACCTCGGCGACATGGACTTCAAGGTTGCCGGCACCGCCTACGGCATCACCTCGCTGCAGATGGACATCAAGATCGAGGGCATCACCGAGGAGATCATGAAGATCGCCCTCGACCAGGCCAAGGAAGGCCGTCAGCACATTCTTGGCGAAATGGCCCATGCCCTGTCCGGCGCGCGTGCCGAGCTCGGCGAGTTCGCACCGCGCATCGAGGTCATGCACATTCCGACCGACAAGATCCGCGATGTGATCGGCTCGGGCGGCAAGGTCATCCGCGAAATCGTCGAAAAGACCGGTGCCAAGATCAACATCGAGGATGACGGCACGGTCAAGATCGCTTCGGCCAACGCCAAGGAGATCGAGGCGGCGAAGAAGTGGATACACACCATCGTCGCTGAGCCGGAAGTCGGGGAGATCTACGAAGGCACGGTCGTCAAGACCGCCGACTTCGGCGCTTTCGTCAACTTCTTCGGCCCGCGTGACGGTCTCGTCCACATCTCGCAGCTCGCCAATGATCGTGTCGCCAAGACCTCCGATGTCGTCAAGGAAGGCGACAAGGTCTGGGTCAAGCTGATGGGCTTCGACGAGCGCGGCAAGGTCCGCCTGTCGATGAAGGTCGTCGACCAGGCCACCGGCAAGGAAATCGCTCGCGACAAAAAGAGCGAAGGCGAAGAAAACGCCGCCTAAGCTGATCTAACTATGCAATCGAAGCGGGCGCGCCGGAAGGTCGCGCCCGTTTGCATTCAACAACAGCCTTGCAGTTCAAGAGTGGTGAATGTCCGCCGAGCCGCTGAAGACGCTTTTCCATCCATTCGAGGCGGGGGCTGTGTCCCTGCCACGAAAGGATGAATGCATTCTCTTTCTCGGTGCCGAGCCCGGCTTTCGCTTACCCGAAGGCTTTGATGCCAAGCTTCATCTCGTCCAAGGCTTCAGGCCGCATTTTCGTGCCTTGCAGGCATCCGGCTTCACTGTCACGCCGCAGGTCGAAGGCGAGGCTTTCGACGCGGCATTTGTGCTCGCCGGCCGCCATCGCGGCCAAAACGAGTTGCGCGTCGCCGAAGCGGTCGAACGCGTGGCACCAGGGGGGTTGATCGTCGTCGCCGGCGGCAAGGACGATGGCGTCGCCAGCCTGCGCAAGCATGTCGGCGCCCTTGTGCCGCTCGAAGGCCACCTGCCGAAGCATCACGGCATTGCCTTCTGGTTTCGCCGGCCGGCCGATACCGTTGCCGCGGCAACGCTTCGAGCCGCCAATCCGGATTTGGTGGTCGAGGACCGCTTCCGCACGGCCCCAGGCATGTTTTCCTTCGACAAGATCGATGCGGGATCGAAGCTGCTGGTCGAAAATCTGCCCAACGATCTGCGTGGCAGTGTTGCGGATTTCTGTGCCGGTTGGGGCTATGTCGCTGCCGAGGTCGCCGCCCGCTCACCCGGCATATCGGCGCTTGACCTTTACGAAGCGGATTTCGAGGCGCTGGAGGCGGCCAAAACCAATGTCGGCAGCACAGGCGTGGAACCACGTTTCTTCTGGACAGATCTTTTGAGCGAACCGGTCGAGCGCCGCTACGATGTGGTCGTCATGAACCCGCCCTTTCACCGCAGCCGGGCGACTGAGCCGGAAATCGGTGCCGGTATGATCCGCGCGGCAGGCAAAGCGCTGAAGCCGGGCGGCCGGTTGTTCATGGTGGCAAACCGTCAGCTTCCCTACGAACCGGTGCTGGCGGCCGCCTTCTCCAGCCATGGGGAGCTCGCCCGCGACGGCATGTTCACGGTCTTCTCGGCGCGACGCTGAAACGCTGCGGGGCAAGCCGGCGACGTGTCGCTCGCGCTATTCCCGTCCGGCGTCGGTCTGCTTCAACTCGTCAAGCGTCGGCATGGACACGATGTGATAGCCGGAATCGACATAGTGGATTTCGCCGGTGACGCCGGACGACAGGTCGGACAGCAAATAGAGCGCGGAGCCGCCGACTTCGTCGATCGTCACCGTACGGCGTAGCGGCGAGTTGCGCTGCTGGTAGGAGAACATGTGGCGTGCGTCGGAAATCCCGGCGCCCGCAAGCGTCCGTACCGGTCCCGCCGATATGCCGTTCACCCTGATGCCTCGCGGGCCGTAGTCGTTGGCTAGATAGCGGACGCTGGCCTCCAGCCCGGCCTTGGCAACACCCATGACGTTGTAGTTCGGCATGACGCGAACCGAACCCGCATAAGTCAGCGTGATCATCGAGCCGCCGTCCTTCATCAACGTGGCGGCGTGGCGGGCAACCTCGGTGAAGGAATAGCAGGAGATCACCATGGTGCGGATGAAATTGTCGCGGCTGGTATCGGCGTAGAGGCCTTTCAGCTCGTTCTTGTCGGAAAAACCGATGGCGTGGACAATGAAGTCCAGCCCACCCCATGCCTTGCCCAAGGTCTCGAAAGTTGCGGCGACCGATGCGCTGTCCTCGACGTCGCAAGGCACCACCAGCGATGCGCCCAGCTTCTCGGCGAGCGGCTTGACCCGGCGTCCGAAGGCCTCGCCCTGATAGGTGAAGGCGAGTTCCGCGCCATGTTCGGACAGTTTGCGGGCGATACCCCAGGCAATGGAATGATCGTTGGCGACACCCATGACAAGCCCGCGCTTGCCCTTCATCAATCCGTCCATGGTCGGCAAATCCTTATGCGGAATAGCGCTGGAAAATCAGCGTAGCGTTGGTGCCACCGAAACCGAACGAATTGGACAAAACAGTGTCGATCCTTGCGTCGTCGATGCGCTTGCGCACGATCGGCATGCCTTCGAATTCCGGATCGAGGTTCTCGATATGGGCGCTCTCGCCGATGAAGCCGCCTTGCATCATCAGGATCGAGTAGATCGATTCCTGCACGCCGGCCGCACCTAGCGAATGGCCGGTCAGCGATTTCGTCGATGTGATGAAAGGCACTTCCTCTCCGAACACCTCGCGGATGGCGCCCATTTCCTTGGAGTCGCCGACCGGCGTCGAGGTGCCGTGCGTATTGATGTAGTCGACTGGTGAAGTGACGGTCGCCATTGCCTGTCGCATGCAGCGTGCCGCGCCTTCGCCCGATGGCGCCACCATGTCGTAGCCGTCCGAGGTGGCGCCATAGCCGACGATCTCGGCATAGATCTTGGCGCCGCGCGCTTTTGCGTGCTCGAGCTCTTCAAGAATCAGCACGCCGGCGCCGCCGGCAATGACGAATCCGTCGCGATCGACGTCGTAGGCGCGGGAGGCGACCGATGCCCTGTCGTTGAACTTGGACGACATGGCGCCCATGGCATCGAAGAGATCCGACATCGTCCAGTCGAGATCCTCATGGCCGCCGGCGAAGACGATGTCCTGCTTGCCCCACTGGATCAGCTCGTAGCCATTGCCGATGCAATGCGCAGACGTCGAGCAGGCCGATGAGATGGAATAGTTGACGCCGTGGATCTTGAACCAGGTGGCAAGCGTCGCCGACGCGGTCGACGACATCGCTTTTGGCACCGCGAACGGGCCGATCCGCTTGGGGCTGCCGTTTTTGATCGTGGTCTCGGCCGCCTCGACGATTGCACGGGTCGACGGTCCGCCGGAGCCCATCACGATGCCGGTGCGCTCGTTGGTGATGTCGGTCTCGTCGAGGCCGGCATCTGCGATCGCCTGGTCCATTGCGACGTGGTTCCAGGCAGCACCCTGCGACAGGAAGCGCATGGCGCGACGGTCGATCATGCCCGACGGATCCAGTGTCGGCGCACCCCACACCCGGCAACGGAAGCCATGCTCGGCGAAAGAGTCGGAGAAGCTGATGCCGGATCTGGCATCGTGCAGCGAGGTCTGCACCTCGTTGGCATTATTGCCTATCGACGACACGATGCCGAGACCTGTGACTACGACCCGTCTCATTCGCAACTCCTTCCAGCGCGGACCTCCGAAACCTGAAATCGATTTGCGGAACGGAACCATGCGCAAAATTAAAGTGCTACAGCGTCCTTTGGACGTCCAAGACGTGGCACTGTAGGGTCTTCGTTCAGACGGCGGCCGATTGCTTGGAAAGACCGACCTTCAGATCCGTTGCCGCATATATGGGCTCGCCATCTGCCTTCAGCCAGCCATCGGCGATACCAAGCACAAGCCGACCGCGCATCACCCGCTTGAAGTCGACGCCATACTCCACCTTCTTGACCGTTGGCGTGACCATGCCTTTGAACCTCACCTCCCCGGTCGACAGCGCCATTCCCTTGCCGGGTTCACCGAGCCATCCGAGATAGAACCCCGTCAACTGCCACATGGCGTCCAGGCCCAGGCATCCCGGCATGATCGGATTGCCGATGAAATGGCAGGCGAAAAACCACAAATCCGGCTTGATATCGAACTCCGCGCGGATGAAACCCTTGTCGAACGCACCGCCAGTTTCGCTGATCTCGGTGATGCGGTCGAACATCAGCATCGGCGGATAGGGCAGCTGCGCATTTCCCGGTCCGAACAGCTCGCCGCGGGCGCAGGCAAGCAATTCCTCGTAACCGTAGCTGGATTTCGAACCCGCCATCAATCTCGTCCCCGTGATCGTCCCGGGCGAAAGGCGCCCTTGTCGGTGGTTTCCTAACACAATCTGTTTCAGGCCGGAAACCGGCGTTTGCGCTTAACCTGCCCGTCTGCCCGGGTCAATGCGCGCTATTGATCGCATTCGGTCGACAGAATATATGTCAGGACACGTCCAGTTTCGGCAGATGCTCAATTTCTGCCATGTTGGACGTGTCTGAGGCGGAACTGTGAGCGCGACGGATAGATGGATCTGGGTTGCCGGAAGGATAATGTCGCTGTGGACAAGCGGGTTCGCGAGGCCGGTCTGAGGCCGACACGCCAGCGCATCGCACTGGCCGATCTGCTTTTCGCCAAGGGCGACCGCCATCTTTCGGCCGAGGAACTGCACGAGGAGGCGCTTGCCGCCGGCGTGCCGGTGTCCCTGGCCACCGTCTACAATGCTCTGCACCAGTTTACCCAGGCAGGTCTTCTGCGCATCCTTGCCGTCGAGGGATCGAAGACTTATTTCGACACCAACACATCCGATCACCATCATTTCTATATCGAGGGCGAAAACAGGATCTTCGATATCGACAGCGGCCCGGTGACGGTTTCCAACCTGCCGGAACCGCCGGAAGGCATGGAGATCGCCAATGTCGATATCGTGGTGAGACTGCGTCCGAAACGCTGCGACTGACCGGCGCCTTATGAATTCCTGGATTTGACGCTCCGGCTTTGAATGGGTCGCCGTCGCGGTGGCGGCTTTTGTCTTCTATGCGATCGCTGGTGTTCCTGGTGGTTGTTTGGGATATGGCTTGAAGCTGTCGAGCAGTTTCCAGGATACCCATCTCGGCCGCATCGGCCGCTAAACCATCCCCGAACCGAAGATCAGCGAAACAAGTGCCGGATCCGGTGCTTGCCGTGCTGGCCCGACCTGCGGTCCAGAAACGTCAGTTCTTGACCTTTTCGCCGGGATAGGCACCCCAGACGAGCGACTGCGCGAGCCAGCCGGTATGACCGTCGAAGGTCATTTCGCACCACTGGCCATCGCAGGACTTGATCGTGCCCATCACCCCCGGTTCGAGGATCGCGATGACGCCAGCATCTTTTGCCGGGTCGTCTAGGAGGTTGACGCGAGCGTCCTTGCCGCGCTGCCAGGGGGCGACGATCGCCGTGCGGCGGCCCGAAAGCAGCGACTGATTGATCCAGCCTTCCGAGCCGTCGGCATCGCGCACACGGCGCCACGTATCGAACTCCTGGATGATCTCCATCGGCAGGCCTGGCTTCATATACATCCAGTCGACGGAATAATTGACGCCCGGCCCAACGCGCGAGTTGACGCGGCCGGATTTCAGGCTGACGAAGCGCGGCAGCGGCAAGCCGCTTGGTCCGAGCGTGACGCTCTGGGCGGGTGCCGCGGCACTTTGCGCCATCACCAGTGGGCTATGGATGAGAGCGCCGAGGAATGCTGCACTGAGGGTCAGGCGGAGCGACGCGAAACCAGACACTTTCGTTCCTTTCGGCGCCGGCCCATCGGCCTTCGCCCCTTTTTCTTTGTCTTCGGCGGAACCGCTTGTTACATGAATGACCGGTACCGCGATCGGCTCTCAGTTTCGCCGTTCTTGGTTAAAGAGGTCTCAACGAGATCGGGTTCGAGGAAACAATGGCAGGCAAAAAGAAGCCCCTCGTCATCATCACGCGCAAATTGCCCGACCCGGTCGAGACCCGCATGCGCGAGTTGTTCGACGCCCGCTTGAATGTCGAGGACAGGCCGATGACGCAGCCGGAATTGGTGGCGGCGGTCAAGGAGGCCGACGTGCTGGTGCCGACCGTCACCGACAATATCGATGCGGCGCTGATTGCCCAGGCTGGCGACAACCTCAAGCTGATCGCCAATTTTGGCAATGGCGTTGACAAGATCGATGTTGCGGCAGCGGCCAAGAAAGGCATCACCGTCACCAACACGCCGAACGTGTTGACCGAAGATACGGCCGACATGACCATGGCGCTAATGCTGGCCGTGCCGCGGCGGCTGGCCGAAGGCGCCAACGTGCTGACCGGCGACAAGAAATGGGCGGGCTGGTCGCCGACTTGGATGCTCGGCCGGCGCATCTGGGGCAAACGGCTCGGCATTGTCGGCATGGGTCGCATCGGCACCGCCGTCGCCAGGCGCGCCAAGGCCTTTGGCCTCTCGATCCACTACCACAACCGCCACCGCGTGCTTCCGGCAATCGAGGACGAGTTGGAAGCGACATATTGGGAAAGCCTCGACCAGATGCTCGCCCGAATGGACATTATCTCGGTCAATTGCCCATCGACACCGGCAACCTTCCACCTGCTTTCGGCGCGGCGGCTGGCGCTTCTGCAACCGTCAGCTTACATAGTCAACACCGCGCGCGGCGATATCATCGATGAGGAATCGCTGGTCAAGCTCATCCATGACGGCAAGATCGCCGGCGCCGGCCTCGACGTCTACGAGCACGAGCCGGCGCTGAACAGCAAGCTGCTGAAACTTGCCCACAAAGGCAAGGTCGTGCTGTTGCCGCATATGGGCTCGGCGACCCTCGAAGGCCGTATCGACATGGGCGAGAAGGTAATCATCAACATCCGCGCCTTCTTCGACGGTCATCGTCCGCCCGACCGTGTGCTGCCGCTGAGGGCGTGACCTGCCATCGCGCCGGCATGGTCTTGCCGCGGCAACCGCGCGTTCGTCTTTGGATAGCGTTTGCCTACGGGAAGCATCTTGCGCATGGTGATCGAGGTCGGCCGGTCGTAGCCCTTGTGCGCTGTCCGTTCGGTTTCACGAAAACCGAGGCGGGCAAAGGCTGCGTGATTTCCGGTCAGCTCGATCCGGGTCTGGAGCTCGATGGCGGTCCTGTTGTGGCTGCGGGCAAGATCTTCGACGGCCTGCATCAGCTGTTTTCCGACGCCTTGTCCCTGAAGCGTCGGCTCGACCGCGAGCTTTCCAATATAGAGGTCGTTTGCGCGCTTAAGGACGAAGACGCAAGCGACGATCTCGTTTTCCTTCAGGGCCAGGAATGCTGTCTCCTCCAGCGCTCTAGCCCTGAGATTTTCAACGGTAAGGCGATGCGCCGAGGACGGCGGGTCAATGACGCCGTCCATGAAGGCGAAGGCGCGCATGATCAGAGCCAGGACCTCGTCCCACCGGTCGAAATCGGCCGCAAGCTGCACAATGGAGACCTCGGCAGACTGGCTCACGGGCTGGTTCGCTTGTAGCGGATCGTGTCGAAGCGTGCCGCCAGCGCATCGTAGAGCAACAGTCGCCCGACCAGCGGCTCGCCAATCCCGGTGATCAGCTTGATCGCTTCCATTGCTTGCAGCGTGCCGATGACCCCGGTCAGCGCGCCGACAATGCCGGCCACCGCGCAGGACGGCACCAGTCCCGGCGGCGGTGCTTCGGGAAAAAGATCGCGGTAGCTTGGGTTCAACTTGCCGTCCGGGCCGGTCTCGAAAGGCTTCAGTACGGTGACCGAGCCGTCGAAGCGGCCAACGGCGGCGTGCACGAGCGGCCGGCTTTCGGCGGCGCAGGCGTCGGCCACTGCGTAGCGTGCCTCGAAATTGTCGGAGCCGTCAACGACGATGTCATAACGGGCGATGAGGGCAGGGGCGGTGTCTGCGGTCAGCCTGAAATTGTGCTCTTCCACGACTACGTTTGGATTGATGCGGGTGATCGCAGCCTTGGCACTGTCGGTTTTTGCCATGCCGACCATGTCCGTGCCGTGAATCACTTGTCGTTGCAGGTTGGAAAGGGAGACGCTGTCGTCGTCGACGATACCGAGCGTGCCAACGCCCGCAGCGGCGAGATATTCGAGCACCGGCGCACCCAATCCGCCGGCGCCAATGACCAGCACCCGCGCCCGCTTTAGCCGCTGCTGGCCGGCGCCGCCGATTTCGGGCAGCACTATGTGGCGGGCGTAGCGTTCGAGCTCTTCGTCGGTAAGGGCGGCTGTGATCATCCCCGGGACCATATAACGGAGGAAAAAACTTGTCAGGCATCAATGCGTGCCGCTCAGAAGTGCGCGCCATGGCCGAAGGTCAAATGGTCGGCCTGACCTTACCGTGATCTACGGTCAGGAACTGCGCTCGTCCCTTGAGGCTGTCAAACAACGCGGCATCGGTCCCGGTCATGAAGGCCTGGCAGTTCAGTTCCTCCAGGATCGAGAACAAGGCCGCCCGTCGACCGCCGTCGAGATGGGCGGCAATCTCGTCGAGCAGCAGGATCGGCGTCATGCCCGATATTTCGCCGGTTAGCCGCGCATGCGATAAGACGATGCCGACCAGCAGCGCCTTCTGCTCGCCGGTCGAACAGAGCTCGGCTGGCATCGCTTTGGGCCGGTGGCGCACCACGAGGTCGGTACGGTGCGGGCCGTCGAGCGTGCGCCCGGCGGTGCGGTCGCGGTCGCGCCCCTGGGCAAGGGCGCGACGGAACCGTTCCTCTACGTCGACGGCCGGTAAAACACCGATTTCGCCTTCCAGTTCGCCCGAGATGCCGATGTCGGCTTGCGGAAACGGTCCGTCGCCGGGCAGCCGGTCGATCATGGCGGCGAGCAGGCGCACCAGTTCGGCACGCGCCGCGGCAATTGCCACGCCGGTCTCAGCCATTTGCATCTCGATCGCATCGAACCACGCACTGTCGCGCGAACCGTCGGCGAGCAGCCTGTTGCGGCCGCGCATTGCCTTTTCGTAGTCAAGCGCGCGCTGGCCGTGGCCGGGATCGATCGCAAGCACCAGCCGGTCGAGGAAGCGCCGACGATCGGCCGCCGGCCCGGGGAACAGGCCGTCCATAGCCGGTGTCAACCAGACCACGCGCAGCCATTCCAGCATGTCTTCGGCTGAGCGTGCCGCCGCGCCGTTGATCCGCACTCGCCGGCCGCCTTCGCCGTCGCTGCCCGCTATTCCGGTACCGATCTCGACCTGGCCTTCCGGCCCGTCAAGCCGGGCATGCAGCGCAAAGCCACCATCACCGCCTTCGCGCGCCACCTCGGCATAGGGTGCGCGGCGCAAGCCGCGGCCAGGCGTGAGCAGCGAGATCGCTTCAAGCAGATTGGTTTTTCCGGCGCCATTGTCGCCGGAAAAAACCACGGCGCCGGGATCAAGGTCGATTGCCAACGCCGCATAGTTGCGGAAATTCGTAAGTGTGAGCTTACTTATGTAGGTCTGCTGCGGTTTTGCAGATTTGGTCACGGCAGCAAGATGGCCCCGTTCGGGCCCTACACCCGCATCGGCATCAGCACGTAGAGCGCGGTCTCGTCGGCCATATCGTGGATCAGCGTCGGGGAACCGGCATCCGCCAGCATGAACTTCGCCTCCGTGCCGGTCAGTTGCGCGGCAACGTCGAGCAGGTATTTGGCGTTGAAGCCGATCTCGATCGGATCAGACGAATAGTCGGCCGCCAGTTCCTCGGTGGCACTGCCCGAATCCGGGTTGTTGACCGCAAGCGTGACCTGTCCTTCGGCGATCGAAAGCTTCACCGCCCGGCCGCGTTCGGACGAAATGGTCGAAACGCGATCGACGGCAGCGGCGAAACTCTGGCGATCGATAATCAGCTTCTTGTCGTTGCCGGTCGGAATGACGCGCTGGTAGTCCGGGAAAGTGCCGTCGATCAGCTTGGAGGTCAAGATAACGCTGCCGATGGTGAAACGAATCTTGGTGTCGGACAACTCGGTGGTGACTGCAACATCGGGATCGTCGACCAGCTTTTGCAACTCGCTGACCGTCTTTCGCGGGATGATGACGCCAGGCATGCCCTCAGAGCCTGCCGGCGCATCGATCTCGGCCCGCGCCAGCCGGTGGCCGTCGGTCGCGACAGAGCGCAGTTTCAGCTTGCCGCCGGCCTCGTGCGTGTGCAGATAAATGCCGTTCAGATAATAGCGCGTCTCCTCGGTCGAGATGGCGAACTGGGTCTTTTCGATGAGGCCCTTTAGTCCGACGGAATCGAGCCGGAAAATATGCGAGAACGACCCGGCTGAAAGTTCGGGAAAGTCGGACTGCGGCAGGCACTGCAGGCGGAAGCTCGAGCGCCCCGACGTCACCGTCATGGCGTTGCCGTCTTCGTCGGTCTTCAGCGCCACCTCCGCGCCGTCGGCAAGCTTGCGCACGATGTCGTAGAGCAGATGCGCCGGGACCGTTGTCGCCCCGCCGCGCTCGACCTTTGCCGGCGTCGCTTCGGTCACCTCCAGGTCGAGGTCGGTCGCCTTCATTTCAAGGCTGGCCCCCTCGGCGCTGAGCAGCACGTTCGACAGGATCGGAATGGTGTTGCGCCGCTCGACCACGCGGTGAACATGGTTGAGAGACTTCAGGAGATTTGACCGTTCCAGGATAACACGCATGACGAAACAGGCTCGCTTGAATGAATGAACGGGTCTCCGGCAAGCGGTGCCCCGCGAAAGGTCTGAACAGGCTCAGAATCTGCGTAAACTGACAGGAAAAACCCGGCAAACGCAAGCCCGCGCCACCGGTTCGGACCGGCTGCGCGGGCTTTCTAGGCATAAAAAGGCCGAAGTCCGCGAGCCGGCGTTTTTCGGGCCATCAGGCCTGGTCGTTGATCAGCCTTCTCAGCAATTCGAGTTCCTGCGCCAGTGTGTTGTCGGCACCGGAAAGATCCTCGATCTTGCGCACCGCATGCAGCACGGTCGTATGGTCGCGGCCGCCGAAACGCCGCCCGATCTCCGGCAGCGAGCGCGGCGTCAACACCTTCGACAGATACATAGCGACCTGCCGCGGCTTGACGATGGTGCGTGTGCGCCGGTTGGACAGCAGTTCGGTCTTCGACACGTTGTAGTGGCGCGCGACGATGCGCTGGATGTCCTCGATACGCACCCGCTTCGGTTCGCCCGAACGATAGATGTGGCCAAGGATCTCATCGATGCGGTCGATGGTGATCTGCGGTTCGAAGGATTGGCGAAACAAAAGCTGGTTGAAGGCGCCTTCGAGCTCGCGCCCGCTGCCGGTCACCGTGCGGGCGACGTGGTTGAGTATCTCTTCGGAAATATCCAGCGACGCATCGTCGAGCTTGGCGGTGGCAAGCCTGAGCTTGAGCATACCAATACGCATGGCGAAATCCGGGGCCGACATTTCCAGCGCGACGCCGCCGTTGAGGCGCGAGCGGACGCGTGGCTCCAGCGACTCCAATTCGGACGGCGGCCGGTCGGCAGCGACCACCACCTGCTTGGCGCTGTCGAGCAGCATGTTGATCAAATGGCAGAATTCGTGCTGGATCGACTTGCCCTGCAGGAACTGCATGTCGTCGATGATGAGGAGGTCGATATCGCGCAGCTGTTCTTTCAACGTCAGTGCGTTGTTGTCGCGGATCGCGGTGGCGAACCGCCACATGAAATACTCAGCCGTCAGATAGACGACCCGCGATTTCGGATTCTGCTTCAGCGATTCTGCGGCGATCGCCTGCAACAGATGCGTCTTGCCCAGTCCGACCGTTGCGTGAAGAAAGAGCGGATTAAAACGCACCGCGCTCGACTGCGATTCCGCGACCGCCTTGGCGGCGGCAAAAGCCACTCGGTTCGATGGTCCTTCGATGAAGGAGGTGAAAGTGTAGCGTGGATCGAGTGGCGAACCGAGAACATTGTGCCGGAACTCGGTTTCTGCCGGCATCCCCGGGCGGGGTGCCGGGACCCGTTCGACCCTGCTGGGGCTCGCCGTGCCCGCAGAGAGCGCGGTTTGCGTCTGCCTGGTCATCTTGCGCGCCGGCGCCACTTCTGGCTCGACGCTGTTGCGGCCCTGCCGTGTGGCGGTGCGAACCACGATCTCGATCTTGAGGATCTCCGGATCTTCGTGCTTCCACAACTCGGTGATGAGATCGAGATAATGGCCGTTGATCCATGAACGCAGGAATGCGGTTGGCACTGAGATGCGAACAATGCCCTTAGAGCATTCAGCGACCTTCATGCGCCCGAACCAGCTCGAATAGACCTCGGTTCCCAGACGCGCCTTCAACTGGGCCTTGACCCGATCGAACTTCTGTTCAGCTTCATTGGAAGCCGCCATGTCGTTCCTTCCGACTAACGTTCCAGGAAATGGGAGGTCGCCTGTAAGCTCCCTTTCGATGCCGCCGCTCTGCATGATCGAGTTCCTTGTCTCTTGTACCTGTTTTCCGCCGGGGATGCGCCTCCTGCATCCATGTTTCCGGCGACCGTGTCTTGGCTGCGACACCATCGCCGCCGCCGGCTGATGAATCGCCTCGTTGTCGGTCCGGCGCCGAAGAGCCGATCCGCTTTGGTCATGTCAGGGCAACAAAATGCCGTCCGGCGAAAAACCGCCGGCGCACCATCGACCTGCCATGTACAATTACGCCAGTCCCCTACCGTATCGAAAAGACAAACCAACCCCGTCCGCGGAGTTGAAGCCGCGCTGTAAACTCTGCCAATTTGAGCTGGCCGGTTTCAGGCTGGTCAAGGGCCAAGGGCCCATCCCTTCGATGGACAGACATTACCGAAATCGCTGTGGATAGGGCAAGGCCACCCCTAACGGATTTTTAAGGAATCTGACTAGCAAGGGACGTTTCGAACGCCATGCTGCAATAGTTGATTTTGACAAAGCCATTGTGATTCAAACC
Source organism: Mesorhizobium sp. M0048 (assembly GCF_040323405.1). Classification (NCBI taxonomy): domain Bacteria; kingdom Pseudomonadati; phylum Pseudomonadota; class Alphaproteobacteria; order Hyphomicrobiales; family Phyllobacteriaceae; genus Mesorhizobium; species Mesorhizobium sp. M0048. Next base: position 137,245 of record NZ_JAMYUV010000006.1, read on the forward strand.
CTTTTCCGGCGAATATGAAAAAGGCCACACAACGCGAAATTTTCTGAAATAATTCACTTGACAGCCAATTGTCGCCTATCAGCCGCAGCTGATGTGAACAAGCTGTGGATCACCATCGGTAAGCTTCTGAAAGGAAACGGTAATCCGTGACGCTCGGAAATTTTCGTATTGGCGGTTTCGGAGGCTCCGAATATGAGCAGGCATGTATATGCCGGCAAAGCATTTCGAACTTTGAAATGCTCGCGGAGCGCCATTTTGCGGGCTTTCTTTTAAGTACTTGCCGGCAAACGAAAAAACCCGGCGCGATTGGCCGGGTTTGAAGTAGCGCAGTTCAAGAATGGATATATCAGGCTGACAGCACCTTGACCCGTTGGGCCAACCGCGACACCTTGCGCGATGCCGTGTTCTTGTGCACCACGCCCTTGGTCGCGGCGCGCATCAGTTCCGGCTCGGCCACCTTGAAGGCAGCCTGTGCGGCCGCCTTGTCGCCAGCCGCGAGCGCCTCTTCGACCTGGCGGATGTAGGTTCGGACGCGGGAGCGGCGGTTCTTGTTGATCGCTGCGCGACGGGCGATCTTGCGCGTTGCCTTTTTGGCCGAGGAGGTATTGGCCATGGTGCCTCTCTTCTGATCTGGTGGGCGCTTGCGGGATACCGCGGGGCGCAAAAAACAAACGGGCAGCCACAGGGCCGCCTCGGTTGTTGCGGCTTATAGTTCAGCTTTTCCGGCACGTCAACGCTGCAGTGTTTTCTTTTTGACCGGTGCCTCGTCATCTCATCGGTTCGTGAAATTCGGCTTCCGCTTGCCGGTGAAGGCCGCCATGCCTTCCTTCTGGTCATCCAGCGCAAACAGCGAATGAAACAGCCGGCGCTCGAACCGCAGACCCTCGGTGAGCGTCGTCTCATAGGCGCGGTTGACGGCCTCCTTCGCCATCATCACCGACGGCAAGGAAAAATCGGCGATCTTCGCTGCTGCCTTAAGCGCTTCCTCGATCAACTCGCCGGCTGGCACGACGCGCGAGACAAGGCCGGAACGCTCGGCCTCGGCTGCGTCCATCATTCGTCCCGTCAGGCACATATCCATTGCCTTCGACTTGCCGACAAAGCGGGTCAGGCGCTGCGATCCGCCCATGCCGGGCATGACGCCCAGCGTGATCTCGGGTTGGCCAAACTTGGCGGTGTCGGCGGCGATGATGAAGTCGCACATCATCGCCAGTTCGCAGCCGCCCCCCAGCGCATAGCCCGCCACCGCCGCGATGATCGGCTTTCGTGCCCGCGTAAATTCTTCCCAGCCGACGAAGAAATCCTGCACATAGGCATCCACATAGGAGATCGACTGCATTTCCTTGATATCGGCACCTGCCGCGAAAGCCTTCTCCGAACCAGTGATGACCATGGCGCCAATGTCGGCATTGGCGCCCATGCTTTTCACCGACGCGACCAGTTCCGCCAGCACTTGTGAATTCAGTGCGTTGAGCGCCTGCGGCCGGTTCAGCGTAATCAGCCCGACCTTGCCGCGGGTTTCGACGATGATGGTTTCATAGCCCATGCTTTGCTCCTCCTCGCTTCTGGTTTAAGCCTGACAGGCCCGGCAGTGGAAAGTCGAACGACCGCTTTGCACGATACGCTCGATGTGGCCGCCACAACCAGGCTTGGAGCAGGCTTCGCCCTCGCGATCGTAAACCGCGAAGGAATGCTGGAAGTAGCCCAGCGATCCATCGGTCTGCATATAGTCGCGCAACGACGAGCCGCCGGCGGCGATCGCATCGGTGACGACCGAGCGGATAGCTTCGGCCAGGCGTTCGCTCTGCTCTTTGGCTTTCTTGCCGGCTCTCGCGAGGGTGCCCGCTTCGCGCAGCGGCGACAGGCCGGCCCGCCAAAGCGCTTCCGAGACGTAGATATTGCCTAGCCCGGCAATTAGCCTCTGGTCCAGAAGTGCCGCTTTCAGCGGTGACTTGCGACCTTTCAGCAACGAAGCGAGCAGCGTGCCGTCCAGTGCGTTGCCTGTAGGCTCGACGCCTAATCCGGCCAGCATCGGATGCATGTCGGGCTCGCCTTCCGAAAACAGCATGAACCCGAAGCGGCGCGGGTCGTTGAAGATCACGCGAGAGCGGACGCCGGCAGGGGATGCGATGTCGAAGACGACGTGATCGTGAGCAGTGTTTTTCGAACGTTCGTGGTGGAACGCGCCGGGCGTTGCGCTCTCGTCGGCCGTTTCGATGCGAAACGAACCCGACATGCCGAGATGGCAGATCAGAACCGGGCCGTTGTCCATGTGCATTGTCAGATATTTGGCACGGCGGCCGAGCGCCGCAATCGTCTTGCCGGTCAGCCGCTCCGAAAATTTCGCGGGGAACGGAAACCGCAAATCCGGCCGGCGTGCCTCGACACCGACAATGCGGGCACCTTCAAGGGCCGGCTGCAGACCGCGCCTGACCGTCTCCACCTCCGGCAGCTCAGGCATGGCCGCCTATCATCGCATGGAAGGAGGTGCCGTAAGGGCCGCGCGCCAGCCCGAGATGTTCGGCCACGGTTTCGCCGATGTCGGCAAATGTCATCCTCAGTCCGATGTCTGCGCCTTTGAAACCCGGCTGTGTCCCGATAACCGGAATCCGCTCGCGCGTGTGGTCGGTGCCGCGCCACGTCGGATCGTTGCCGTGATCGGCGGTCAAAATGAGCAGATCGCCTGACCTCAGCCGTGCGAATGCCTCGGGCAGGCGCCGGTCGAACGCCTCGAGCGCGGCGGCATACCCCGCAACGTCGCGCCGATGCCCGAACTCGGTGTCGAAATCGACAAAGTTCGCGAAGACGAGGTCGCCGTCGCGGGCGTCTTCCATGGCGCCAAGCGCTTTGTCGAACATCGCCATGTTGCCGGCAGCCTTGCGGACTTCCGAGATGCCCCGATGGGCGAAAATGTCGCCGATCTTGCCGACCGCGATAACCCGGCTGCCGCGCGCCGTCAGCCGGTCGAGCAGCGTCGGTTCCGGCGGCGGTACGGCATAGTCGCGACGATTATGCGTTCGCTCGAACGTGGCGGCGGTTTCACCGATGAACGGCCGTGCTATGACGCGGCCGATATTAAGCGGATCGACGAGCCTGCGCACCACCTTGCAGAACTCGTAAAGCCGTTCCAGGCCGAAATGAACCTCATGCACGGCGATCTGCAGGACGGAGTCGATCGAGGTGTAGCAGATCGGCTTGTCGGTACGGATATGGTCTTCGCCGAACCGTTCGATGATTTCGGTGCCCGGAGCATGGCAATTGCCGAGGATGCCAGGCACCTTCCCTTCACGCACCATTGCTTCGGTCAACTCGGCCGGAAAGGCCGGAATCGTGTCCGGGAAGTAACCCCAGTCGAAACGGACCGGCAGGCCGGCTATTTCCCAATGGCCCGATGGCGTGTCCTTGCCGCTCGAAACCTCTTGGGCCGCGCCGTGAAAGGCGGCGGCAAGCGGCGCACTGCCGGCATTCTCGAACCTGAAACCCGTCGCCGTTGCCGCGGCCTGGCCGAGGCCGAGCGAGAGCATGTTTGGTACAAGAAGGGGCCCGTCACGCAGGCCTTCGCGATCGGCGCGGCCTTCCGCGCAGGCCCGCGCGATGTGTGCGAACGTGTTGGAGCCGGTGTCGCCATAGCGTTCGGCATCGGCCGCGCCGCCGATGCCGAAGGAGTCGAGGACAAAAAGGAAGGCGCGTGCCATCGAAAGGTTCATCATTGCCTGTGTTGGCTCAGACATAGGGTTCCGCGTCGCCATTGGCAATTCGGAAACCCAAACAGCACGGTTGGCATGCTGGTCCCGGAGAGACGAATCGCGGCATGGTCGATCTGCGGATGGAAATGCGCGGCGCGGAGCTCGCATGAGGCTTGCCCTGACAGCATTCGCCGCCGTACTGGCTTTGCTGCTAGATGCGTCTTGCGCAAACCTGGCGCGCGCCGATTGGCGCTATGTTATCGGAACGTTCCGTATCGGTATCGTCGCCGAACCGTTGCCGGTCCGAGGGACTATGTGCTGGCTGCAGCCATCGTGCGTCTAGTCTCGGCCCGCGGTTGCAACCAATAGCAAAAGACCGGTTAGCGGGCTTCAGGCGTCAGCAATCACTGCACGGAATGGTCGGGCTCCTGCGCGGCCGCAGATAATAAGTTTCCGCCATCGATATCGAATTGAAGACCGAGCTCAACCCGAACCGGCTTTGGCCGTCCGCCGACCAGGTGATGATTGGCTTGTAGGCGAGATCGCTCTCGACCCGAATGAGGAAAGTGCCTTTGATCTTGAGCGCGCTCGGGACCGTTGTGGTGGAATCCTTGACCGCGTCGAGGCTAGAGACGCCATCCACCAGTTTGCGCGACCACACGACCAGGACTTTCGGCGTCGTCTCGTTCGTCACCTGTATCGCCGTGATAATGATCTTCGGTTTCGAGCGGTTGTAGGGCTGGAGCGTGGAACTGCCGATCGCCATGATGGCATCGACATCGGCCGCCTTGATGGTCTGCTGCTGTGTGACGAGGTCCGCTACCATGCTGCCGATGCGGCTGACCTTCTTGCTGGTCTCGATGGCTTGCGAGGCCTCCATTGTCATAAAGTACATGATCAACAGGACAGGCACGATGAGGGCAAACTCGACGGCCGCAATACCGCGGCGGTCCGAGCAAAGCCGGACTGCTCTTGTACAAATCCCTGCGATGCCCAACTGTGCCCCCGCACGAATCATGGCTTTGCCCTTTTCAAGCGACTAGGTGGCTCAGTTGTCGAACGGCTCGTTCTGCCAAGTGATCGAGGCAAAATGCAGCGTTTTGCCGTCCTTCAGGTTGGCCATCGATTTGGCCATAAAGTCGGTCATCACCGGCCATTTGTAAAAAACCCGCAGCATGTTTCTCGACTCCGCCAGGCCAGGTGCGACGGTGAAGGTCTGTGTGCTCGTGCCCTTGGTCAGCACGACGTCGCCATCCTGGATCTTGAAACCGGCCAGCGCCGCATCGGCGAAGGTCGGATACTCGCGCAAATCCACCAGCAGTCCGGGACAGGTCTTGGCGACCATGATCTCCAGCTTGGCGCAGATCTTGTCCCGCAGCTTGGTCCCGGACACATCGGCCGGTCTTAGCTGGCCGGTACGCAACTGACGCGCGATGTCGTCTGTGGCGTTTGCCATCACTTCCTGTGCGGCAAAAGAAATGCAGCTCTCCAGTATGGCGAATACAAGAAGTGCGAAAGGAATTGCAAGCATGGCGAATTCGATCGCCGTGCTTCCGCGGCGGTCGCCTAAAAACCGTCTTGGAGAACCTGCTCGTCCAGCCTTGCTCATGTCCTCTGCCCGCCGATGCCGCTTCTGTATCGGTCCCACCCTTAGTCGGAACCGATTGAAGTCCGGTTGGAATGACCGTTAAATTCAACGGGAAGGCCTTAACCCGGCCATAACCGAAGCACGTTCTCGCCAAAGACGGAGACGTCGGCTAGCTAATGCCCGGCGCTCATCTCGGCTTCAGAGGCCTTTTCGGCATCGCTCTTATACGAGCTTTCGCAATATGGCGCGCAGGACATCGTCTGCACTTCGGCGCGTCGATAGATGCGGACCGACGCCGCCGCCTGCCGCACGACGGTTATTTGCTCATCGACGATCGGGTTGCCCTCCTGATCGAGGACGACAAGATTGGTGACGCCAAATCCCTTGCCGGTCAGTACGATCGTCGATGCGTCCTGCACGGAGGCGTCGGCGATCGCCGGATTGCCGACGACAATCGTATCGGCGGCGCGCGACAATTTGATGATCTTTGCCTGGTTCATCGTCACCTCGATGCCGACGCCGGCCTTGGCTGGAAAGGCGAAAGCCGCTGCGGCACAAAGCACGGCAACTGGAAATGATGATCTCGGCCCGGCCATTGAGGCGCCCCCTGGCAAACTGTTCAACGGAACATGAACGAGATTGGTGAACCAACCGTTAAGCGGCTGGAGTTCACAGGAACCGGCATTGGGCCTAGCCGGCACGGCTGGAACGTCTTTGCCGAATTGCGCCTTTTGCGCCTTTTGTCGGCCCGGGGTCCTAGCGGCGGGGATTTTAGTTCTGGGTTAACCACGCAATGCCATCGAAGCGGGAAAGGAATCGGTAAGCCTGTTTATTAAGCCGATTGAAACAGCTTCTCCTTAGATTCGCAGTATCCGATCAGCCACCAAGAGAAGTTGACGGAAGTGCTGTAACAATTGGAGTAGGAGCTCAAATGTCTAACCTCATCGCACGTTTTGTGAAGGACGAATCCGGCGCGACCGCTATCGAATACGGTCTGATCGCCGCTCTCATCGCGCTCGCCATCATGGTCGGCGCCACCTCGCTCGGCACCGCGCTGAACGCCAAGTTTGACAAGATTGCCACCAAGGTCAACGCTTCGTAAGCAACAACATTCCGTTGCTTCCCAATAAGGGCCGCCGCACTGGCGGCCCTTATTTAGTCCTACGCATGATTTTGAACTTTAGACCTCATCAATCGTTAATCGAACATACCTAGGCTGGGACCGGGTACAGTTTGACCACAGGCGCCACGCCCATGCTTGAAGCCGTGATCTTCGTCGTCTTTCCATTCTGCATGCTTTTTGCCGCGATCTCCGACATGCTGTCGATGACGATCGCCAATCGCGTGCCTGTGCTGCTCGTCGTTGTCTTTGCCTTGGTTGCGCCCTTGACCGGCATGGACTGGGCCACTTATGGCGGGCACTTCGCCGCCGGCGGCCTGGTTCTTGTAGTGACATTCGGCCTGTTCGCGCTTGGCGGCATGGGCGGCGGTGACGCCAAGCTCTTGGCCGCCACTGCCGTATGGATGGGACTGAACATCCATCTCGTCGAGTATCTCGTCACCTCGACGTTCATCGGCGGTCTGCTGACCCTTGCCATCATCGCCTATCGAAAATCGCTGCTTGCCGCCGTCACAAGCCACAATCGGTTCCTGCGCCATTTCGCCGATGAGGCGACCGGCGTTCCGTACGGCATTGCGCTTGGCATTGGCGGTCTGCTCACCTATTCCGACTCACCGTTGATGGCCTGGGCGCTTACCAGGCTGGCGGGCTGAATTTCGCTTTCCGCCGTTGGCGCCGAGCAGGCGAATTGGCCCCGTTTTCCTTCGGGCCAGAGTTGTCGCTCTAATTTATGTAAACCTTAAATTAATCACGATCGTAAGTATAACATTAACCTTGTTTTGACGATTGCCGCTGCAAAGTCCGGCTTGGCTAGTGGTTTGCCAAGGCGAGGTTCGGACAGATGCCAGCATCCCGATTAATTATTCTAGGCGTGGCGATAGCCGCGGCCGGTGGTGCAGGCTATGTCGCGAAGAACATGGTTGTGGCTCCGCCGCCTCCGGTTGTCGATTCCGGTCCTCAGGCGCCGGCGATCGCGCTGCAGGATGTGCTTGTTCTTTCCGGCGACGTTCCGATGGGCAGTCCGCTTGAAAACAACATTTCCTGGGAGTCATGGCCGTCCGCCGGCATCAACGCAAATTTCATCACCCGCGCTGCCGAGCCTGAAGCGCTGGACAAGCTGAAGGGCGCCGTCGCCCGCGTGGCGCTCTATGCCGGCGAGCCGCTGCGCCGCTCGAAGCTGATCGGTGAAGGGCAAAGCTTCATGTCGTCGATCCTGCCCTCCGGCATGCGGGCTGTCGCCACAAGCATTTCGGCCGACACCTCGGCCGGTGGCTTCATTCTTCCAAACGATTTCGTCGACGTCATCATGACCCGTAGAACCGATGCCGCCAATGGCGGTGGTCCGGGCTTCACGACCGAAACTATCCTCAAAAACATTCGTGTCCTGGCGATCGACCAGACCATCCAGGAGGATGAGGAAGGCAAGAAGACCAGAGTCGGCCAGACCGCCACCCTGGAGCTGACGCCGCAGCAGTCCGAGATCATCACCGTCGCACAGCAGATGGCGGATCGCCTGACACTGGCGCTGCGCTCGATCAAGGACAGCCAGGACAAGAATGTGGGCGAGGCCGACTACCTGGTTTCCGGCAATGGCCGGCGCGGCACCGTGCGGTTGATCAAGTCGGGCGAAGTTTCCGAGGTGGGGGCAAGGAAATGAGGCTAAAAACCAAACTGCCGCTCACCCTGGCTGCGGCGATCGGCCTGTTTCTCGTTGGAACGAATGCATATGGCATCCTCGATGCCAGTGCGGCGGGCAATGCTAGGGTCACGGCTTCGACCGCCACCCAGCGGGTCAAACTCGGACTCAATAAATCGGTGGTCATCGACCTGCCGAGCGATGCCTATGATATTCTCGTCGCCAACCCCGCTGTAGCCGACGCAGTGACCCGCACTGCCCGCCGCATCTATCTGTTCGGAAAGGCGGTCGGCGAGACCAACATCTTCGTCTTTGGCCCGAATGGCGAGCAGATCGTCAGCCTTGACCTAGCGGTCGAACGCGATGTTGCCGGGCTGGAGGACTATATCAAGCGCTTCATCCCGTCATCGGAGGTCAAGGTCGAGTTGCTGAACGACAACGTCGTTCTGACCGGAACCGTCGACACTCCTCTTGACGCCAAGCGCGCGGCTGATCTGGCAAACATCTTCGTGTCCGGCGGCGAGGCTACCACGGGTCAATATTCGCAGACCGCTGCCGGCGGTTCGGCCGAAGCCGGCGTCGCCATCGACAACCCGGATGCGGAGCGCCGCGTCAGCCAGATCATCAACCTGCTGCAGATTATCGGCGACGACCAGGTGACGCTGAAGGTGACGGTTGCCGAGGTCAGCCGCACGGTGATGAAGCAGCTCGGCGTCAACATGGTCGGCAACGGCAGCAGCAACGGCATCAGTTGGAGCGCTCTCACCACGCCTGCATACGGATTGGGAAAGCCACTGTCGCAATATTCGGGGGCGGCGATCGGCAGCTCAACTCTTCAAGCGTACATAAACGCCATGGAGCAAAGCGGTGTCATGAAGACGCTGGCCGAGCCGACTCTCACCGCCGTTTCCGGCGAGAAGGCGACCTTCAAGGTCGGCGGCGAATTCAATATCATCACCGGCCGAACAAGCAACGTTTCAAACGACAATCAAACTGGCCAGATTACCTACGAGCACGAACGCCTTGAATATGGAATTGGGCTCGAATTCCAGCCGGTCGTGCTCTCGGCGGGCCGCATCAGCCTTAAAGTGAGGACGTCGGTTTCGGAACCTACGACCGAAGGCGCCGCAGTCCTGGAAGGAGCCGGCGACTTACCCGGCACCACTTTGCTGTCGATCCGCAAACGCCTGGCCGACACCACGGTGGAATTGCCCTCCGGCGGTTCCATGATGATCGCGGGCCTTGTCCGCGACGACATCAGGCAGGCGGTTGCCGGGCTGCCCGGCCTGACCAAAATACCGGTGCTAGGCACGCTGTTCCGCAGCAGGGATTTCGTCCGCAACGAGACCGAACTCGTCATCATCATCACGCCCTATCTGGTGAAGCCGGTGGCGCGCAACGATCTTGCCAAGCCGGATGACAATTTCAACGCAGCCAGCGATGGCGCCGGCATGTTCCTTGGCCGCGTCAACCGCGTCTACGGCACCATGCAGACCGACAAGCCCAACGGCCGCTATCACGGCGTTGTCGGCTTTATCTACAAGTAAGCGGGGAAGTCGACATGTCTCAGGCAGTATCGAAGGCAAGGGCGGTCACCGCGATACAGTCCGTTCATTCGCGGATCTGGCGGCCGGCCGTTCCGATCATAGCGATCGCGGTAGCGGCATCACTGGCCGGCTGCGCCAATCGCGACAGCGTCACGGTCGGTGCCATACCGGACGACTATCGCACCACCCATCCTATCGTCATCGCCGAGAAGGTCCAGAAGATCGACCTTCCGGTCGGCGCCGGCGACCGTGGCATGACCAGATCCCAGCGTGACACGCTCCTGGGCTTTCTCAACGGATACGACAGGAGCGCGGCTCCGGTGCTGACGATCGAGATTCCGAGCGGCTCAGCTAACGAAATCGCAGCGGCCGCGGCCGGCCGCGATTTCGCCAGGCTCGCCATAGCCAGCGGCATCAGCCGGAAGCGGATCGCCATGCGGTCCTATCAGTCTGTTTCAGCCGAAGCGTCCGCACCGGTCCGCGTTGCCTATGTCTCGGTGAAGGCTCAGACGGATAAATGCGGGCGCTGGCCCGAAGACCTGCTGCAGACTTCGGAAAACAAGCACTATGCCGATTTCGGCTGTTCGTATCAGAACAACCTGGCTGCCCAGATGGCCAATCCGTCCGATCTGATCGGGCCACGCAAACCGTCGCCGATCGACGCGGAAAATCGCGGCGCGGTGATCGACGTCTATCGTGACAGGGGTATTTCGGACGAATTCCTCGGCAATTCGGAAGTCGATTATTAACGAGTGTTGAGGCTCAACAAACTCTAAGCCGCGCAAGTCACGGAAAGTGATGACAATGAGCAATCTTGCCTATGACACAGAGGTACCGGGCGGCGAAACCTCGGAGCAGGATATTGCCGCGATGCAGGCGTTGCGGCCGATCCCGCGCATTTCGATCCAGGCATTTTGCGAGACCGAAGGCGTAGCCAATCCGGTCGAGCGCGCCGGCGAGGATCGCCGCATGGCCAAGGCCCATCTGAAGGTGCATATGGGGGGCATCCCCACCGCTATCGAATTCTATCAGTCGGCGCCGACACCGAACCTGATCCTGCTTGAATCCCGCAGCGAGCCGAAGCTGTTGCTTGAACAACTCGCCCAGCTCTCCGAGCATTGTGACCCGACCTCCAAGGTGGTGGTTGTCGGCCACTACAACGATGTCGGCCTGTATCGCGAACTCATTCGTTCGGGCATCTCCGAATATGTCATCGCGCCCGTATCGATGGCCGACATCGTCAGCGTGGTGTCTTCGATCTTCGTTGATCCGGAAGCTGAGCCGATCGGCCGCTCGATTGCGTTCATCGGCGCCAAGGGCGGCGTCGGCTCCTCGACCATAGCCCATAATGTGGCCTGGGCCATGTCGTCCCTTTTCAAATCCGAAGTGGTTGTCGCCGATCTCGACCTCGCCTTCGGAACGGCCAATATCAACTTCGACCAGGACCCGGCCCAAGGCATTGCCGAGGCGGTCTTCTCGCCGGAACGCGTCGACGAGGTCTATCTCGACCGACTGCTCGCCCAATGCGCCGAGCACCTGTCGCTGCTTGCGGCCCCTTCGACCCTGGAGCGGGTCTACGATTTCGATCCCGACGCTTTCACCCAGCTTATCGACATAGCCCAGCGTAGCGCGCCGCTCCTCGTGCTCGATGTTCCCCACTTGTGGGCGGGCTGGACCAAGAACACGCTGGTCAAGGCCGATGAGATCGTCATCACGGCGACGCCCGAACTGGCCAATCTGCGCAACACGAAGAACCTGGTCGACATGCTGAAGCGGCTTCGTCCGAACGATCCTGCGCCAAAGCTTGTGATCAACCAGGCCGGTGTGCCGAAGCGTCCCGAGATTACGCCGTCCGACTTCTCCGAATCCCTCGGCCTTTCGCCGATGTCAGTCATCCCGTTCGAGCCGCTTTTGTTCGGAAATGCTGCCAATAACGGACGTATGCTTGGTGAAATGGATGCCAAGAGTCCGGTCGTCGCCACGATCAACGAGATCGCCCATGTGCTGACAGGGCGCAGCGAAATCAAGGTGAAGAAAAAGGCTGGCCTCGGCAACCTGATAGGCAAGCTTTCGCGCAACAAGAAGTGATGCCTCAGCGGTGGAATTGGTAAGCGATCATGTTTGGTAAAAGAGGCAGCGATGACGGCAACCGGACCATCCCGGAATTCCGTCAGCCCGCACCCGCAGCTGCTGCGCCGGCTGCCGCGAACCCCATGGAAGCGGCTATAGCTGCCAGACCCGCGACGCTGCCGCCGTCCGGCGCGCCTGCAGCGCAGGTTCGCCGTGCAGTCGAGCCGCCGCCATTGGCGCCGGAGCCGAAAACTATCCAGCGCCAAAAGAGCGAAACCTACTACGACACCAAAAGCCAGGTCTTCGCCGCACTGATCGACACGATCGACCTGTCGCAGCTGGCCAAGCTCGATCCCGAAAGCGCGCGCGAGGAAATCCGCGACATCGTCAACGACATCATCGCGATCAAGAATTTCGCGATGTCCATCGCCGAGCAGGAAGAGCTTCTCGAGGACATCTGCAACGACGTTTTGGGCTACGGGCCGCTGGAGCCACTGCTTGCGCGCGACGATATTGCCGACATCATGGTCAACGGCTCCAAGAACGTCTACATCGAAGTCAACGGCAAGGTCGAGCAGACCGGCATCCGGTTCCGTGATAACCAGCAGCTCCTCAACATCTGCCAGCGTATCGTCAGCCAGGTCGGCCGCCGCGTCGATGAATCAAGCCCGATCTGCGATGCGCGTCTTCCTGATGGCTCGCGTGTCAACGTCATCGCACCGCCCTTGGCTATTGACGGCACCGCACTTACCATCCGCAAGTTCAAGAAGGACAAGCTGACGCTCGATCAGTTGGTCAAGTTCGGCTCGATTTCGCCGCAAGGGGCCGAGATTCTCAAGATCATCGGCCGTGTCCGTTGCAACATCGTCATCTCGGGCGGTACCGGCTCGGGCAAGACGACGCTGCTCAATTGCCTGACCAACTATATCGACCGCGAGGAACGCGTCATCACCTGCGAGGACTCGGCTGAGCTGCAATTGCAGCAGCCGCATGTGGTGCGTCTCGAAACCCGCCCGCCCAACCTCGAAGGCGAGGGCGAAGTGACCATGCGCGACCTGGTCAAGAACTGTCTGCGCATGCGGCCCGAACGCATTATCGTCGGCGAAGTGCGCGGACCCGAAGTGTTCGACCTGCTGCAGGCGATGAACACTGGCCATGACGGCTCGATGGGCACGATCCATTCGAACAGCCCGCGCGAATGCCTCAACCGTATAGAGTCGATGATCGCCATGGGCGGCTACACGCTGCCGCAAAAAACCGTGCGCGAAATCATCGTCGGCTCCGTCGACGTGATCATACAGGCTGCACGCCTGCGCGACGGATCGCGGCGCATCACCCACATCACCGAGGTGATCGGCATGGAGGGCGACGTCATCATCACCCAGGACATCGTTCTCTATAACATCAAGGGCGAGGACGCGAACGGCAGGTTGCTGGGCGAGCACGTGTCGACCGGCATCGGCCGTCCGCATTTCTGGGAGCGTGCCCGCTATTACGGCGAGGAGCAGCGCCTCGCCGTTGCGCTCGAGGCAATGGAGAAGCGCGCTGACTGATCCGTCCGGAACCGTGGGGGCCAGGATCGATGTTCGGAATTGACGGCACCGTATTGGCATTCGTCGTGCTCGCCGGCTTCAGCGCCGGCGCTGTGGCCTATGCTTTCCTGTTCAACCGGATCAGCACCGAGAAGCAGGTCGGTAAGCGGCTTGAATCGATCAAGACCGCCGAGACGGATCGTTCCGTCGTCAAGGCTTCGCGCGATCGCGTCGCGGAAGCGGCCAAGCGTCGCAAGTCCGTCCAGGATTCGCTGAAGGATCTCGATCAAAAGCAAAAGTCCAATCAGAGCCTGGTCAAAAAACCACCGCTGAAGATCCAAATCCGTCAGGCCGGCATGAAGATCTCGCTTGAGCGCTTTTATGTCTACTCGGCGGCCTGCGGCGTCGTCTTGACGGCTCTTATATATTTCATCGGCGCACCGCTGCTGGTCTTGCCGGCTGCGCTGCTGGTCGGCGTCTTGGGTCTGCCACGCTGGTTCGTCTCGTTTCGCCGCGGGCGGCGCGTCAAGGCGTTCCTCAACGAATTTCCGAACGCGCTCGATATCATTGTGCGTGCGGTAAAATCCGGCCTGCCGCTGAACGATGCCGTGCGCCTGATCGCCAACGAATCCCCGGAGCCGGTCAAGACCGAGTTCCGCCGCATCGTCGATTCGCAGCAAATGGGTTTGTCGATCCCCGACGCGGCCATGCGCATGCCAGAAACGATGCCGTGCACCGAGGCGAGCTTCTTCGGCATCGTCATCCAGATCCAGTCTCAGGCCGGGGGCAATCTTTCCGAAGCGCTGGGCAATCTTTCGCGCGTGCTTCGCGATCGCAAGAAAATGAAAGCCAAGGTCCAGGCGTTGTCCATGGAAGCCAAGGCATCCGCCGTGATTATCGGCGCGTTGCCTTTCGTCGTCGCCTGTCTCGTCTATTTGACGAGCCCGAACTACATCATGCCCCTATTCACCACCAGCACCGGCAATCTGATCCTCGGTTGTTCCGGCGTGTGGATGTCGATAGGCGTCCTGGTAATGCGCAAGATGATGAATTTCGAAGTCTAGGACTCGCGTATGACCGATCACGTCGTCAGAACTCTCACCGATCCGTCCCTGCTGATCGCACTGCTGGTCGGAATAGCGGTGTTTGCGACCGTCTTCACGCTGCTGCCCGCCTTTGGCGGGAACCAGCTCAAGGCGCGCATGAAATCCGTGGCGCTGGAGCGCGATGAGCTGCGCGCCAAGCAGCGGGCGCGGCTGGCAATCGAAGCCGACCGCCGCCGCAAGGGCCTGCGCGAAGAACAGTCGGTCGGCATGCGCAATATTGTCGATCGCCTGGATCTCAGGCGTGCGCTGGCGGATGAAGGTACCTTGCAGAAATTGAAAGTGGCGGGTTTTCGCGGGCAAAATCCGCTGACGCGCTTCCTTTTCTTCCGTCTCGTCCTGCCCTTCATCGGCTTTGCATTGGCGGCGATGTATCTGTTCGTGCTCGGCGGATTGCCCGAGCAGCCGTTTTTCGTGAAGCTGTTCGTGTGCATCGTGGTTGCCTATGCGGGGTTCTACGCGCCGGTGCTCTACGTCAACAACCGCGCTACCAAGCGCAAGCAGTCGATTCAGATGGCGTGGCCGGACGCGCTCGACCTGATGCTGATATGCGTCGAGTCCGGCATGTCGGTGGAAGCGGCGCTTCGCAAGGTCGCCGATGAGATCGGCGCGCAATCTGTGGCATTGGCGGAAGAATTCATCCTGACCAACGCCGAGCTTTCCTATCTGCAGGAGCGCAAGCAAGCCTACGAGAACCTTGCAAGCCGAACTGGCCTGGAATCCGTCAGGTCGGTGTCCCAGGCGCTGGTTCAGGCCGAGCGCTACGGCACGCCCGTGGCGCATGCGTTGCGGGTGCTTGCCAGTGAGAGCCGCGACATGCGCATGAATGCCGCCGAGAAGAAGGCGGCCGCGCTGCCGCCGAAGCTCACCGTGCCGATGATCCTGTTCTTCCTGCCGGTACTGTTCGCCATCATTCTTGGTCCCGCCGGCATCCAGGTGAGCCAGCGCGGCATCTTCGGCGACCAGCCGAAATCCAGCAGCGAGTAGCACCAGCGGCGTTGCCAGAAACGCTGATACGATTCAGCCACGCTGCCGGTGCAGCGCGGCTCTTTGCGTTAGACATGTTGCGGAATTCGCGCGCCGGTTCGGCGGTCGAAGCGGTCAGTTGGTGGCAGGCTTTGCCTTGTCCTGGTCCTTGAGCTGGCTCCAGGCATTCTGCTGCGCCAGCATCTGGCGAAGGTAAGCGACGTTAGCCTGCGCCTGATCCGGCGACAGCTCTTGCGAGGCGATCTTCTCGGCCTCGTCGAAACGGCCTTGCAGACCGACGACCAGCGCCAGGTTCTGGCGAACGCGGCTATCTGCATTCGGCTGCTGGGCGGCCGAGCGCATATAGGTTTCGGCCGTGCGCAAATCGCCTTCCAGCACGTACGACATGCCGAGATTGGAAAGGATCGACGGTTCGTTCGGCCTGAGGTCAAGCGCCTTGCGATAGCCTTGGCGCGCCTCATCCTTCTGGCCCAGCTGGTCGAGAATAGCAGCTTCCGCCGACACCAGTTTCCAATCAGGATATTCAGGGGTCTGCGCGCGGCGCACGGCATCGAGAGCCGGTTCGAACTGTCCGTTGGCGGCAAGTGCCTTGCCATAGGCGGCGAGCACGTCGCGGTCCTTCGGCAAGGCGATCGCCAGCTTGCGCATCACCGCAAGCGATTGGTCTGCGTCGCCGTCCATCTGCAGCGCCGCGGCATAATTTGTGGCGATGCGCTTGTCGCTGGGGTTTTTCGCATAGGACTGGCCGAGCGCCATCGTAGCGTTGTGCAGTTCGCCCGCCGACATTGTTTCCAGCGGCCTGCCGCTTGGACGAGAAATCGAACCAGTCGTCAATTTGCTGGTTCCGCAGCCAGCGACGCCTGCGGCAAGCGCCATCATCAACGCCGTGCTGATCAGCCTGTTTGCGCTGGCGTTCATCCTGCGGTTGGTCAGCATCGGCACCAAGGCTCCGTTCATCGCGTGACCATTTGCGTGGTCATCTTCCCTCCCGCAGAAATATTCTGTTAACCCTAACGGAGAGTTAAGAAACGCCGACTCGGAAAACCCGGAGACCAGCGAATGCCTGTCGAACTCGTCGAGAAAGAATTGAGCAATGCGCTGCCGGTCCATCTGGTGGCGAAGGATGCTCTGGCGGCAGCGGGCCTTGCGCCATCCTCGGTCGCCTGGGCCAAGGCCAACGGCTTCTCCGGCGAAGCTGGCAGGACGCTGATCGTGCCTGGCGACAACGGCGCGATTGCCGGAGCCCTGTTCGGCACCGGTGATGACGAGGGCGCACTGGCCGTCGGCGCACTGGCGAGAGCCTTGCCCGCGGGCGACTGGCGTTTTGCGTCGGCACCCGCCAAGCCGGAGCTTACGGCACTCGCCGTGGCGCTCGGCGGCTATGTCTTCACCCGCTACGGCAAGAAGCCAGGCAAGAGCCTTCGCTTCGCGCTGCCGGCAGGCACCGACGCTGCCCGCATCCGCCGCATCGCCAATGGCATTTTCCTGGCGCGCGATCTGGTCAACACGCCGACCAGCGATATGGGCCCCGGCCAGCTGGAAAAAGCCGCCCGGACCTTGGCCGCGACGCACAAGGCCGAAATATCGGTGACCAAAGGCGACGATCTTCTTACCGCCAACTTTCCGATGATCCACGCCGTCGGTCGGGCATCTGCCGACGCGCCGCGCCTGATCGACATGATTTGGGGGCCGAACAATGCCCCCAGGATAACGCTGGTCGGCAAGGGCGTCTGCTTCGATACAGGCGGTCTCGACATCAAGCCGTCCTCGGGCATGCTTTTGATGAAGAAGGACATGGGCGGCGCTGCCAACGTGCTGGGCCTCGCTTCCATGATTATGGCCACCGGGCTGAAGGTCCGGCTACGCGTGCTCATCCCGGCTGTCGAGAATTCGATAGCCGGCAACGCCTTCCGGCCAGGCGACGTGCTGGTGAGCCGCAAGGGCATCACCGTCGAAATCGGCAACACCGACGCCGAAGGACGGCTGGTACTCGCCGATGCCTTGGCCTTGGCCGATGACGAAGAGCCGCAGATGCTGGTCGATATGGCGACGCTGACAGGCGCTGCCCGTGTTGCGCTCGGTCCCGACCTGCCGCCGTTCTACACCGGTGACGAGGCGCTTGCATCCGAGCTGGCGGACGCCTCCGTTGCGGTCGAGGATCCGTTATGGCGCATGCCGTTGTGGAAGCCCTATGACGCCAAGCTGGCGTCGAAGGTGGCCGACATCAACAATGTCACGTCAGACGGTTTCGCCGGCTCGATCACCGCGGCGCTTTTCCTGAAGCGCTTCGTGGAAAAGACCGCCGGCTGGGCGCATGTCGACATCTACGCCTGGAACCCGTCCGACCGCCCGCACGGTCTTGCCGGTGGCGAAGCGCAAGGCATCCGGGCGCTGGAGCAGGCCATTTCGAACCGCTACGGTTGATTCTCGGGCATAGCCGACGAAGGTATTGACTGAAACGGAACCGAAACAATTTTCAGTCATGCTGGACGGATGTCGATTATCATGCGTCCAAGCCAGGCCTTGCGACTATGGCAACAGGTGGTGTTATCCGAGGTGCGTGACGACGCGCCCGATCTCACCATGCGCCAGACGGCGATCCTGTTCACCATCTATCTCGATCCACCGCCACACACGGTGCGGGGGTTAGCCGCCCGCCTCAACGTCACCAAGCCGGTGATCACCCGTGCGCTCGATACGATGGGGGCGCTGAAACTGGTGTCGCGCCACCGCGACGAGCTCGACAAGCGCAACGTGCTGGTCAGGCGCACAGTAGAAGGCGCGCTCTTTGTCGAGCGCTTTGGCGATGTTATCATTGCCAGAGCCCAAGAGTTGCCCATTTGAACGAGTTGCCGATTTGACCGCCAGGGATGCCCGCCTCCATGCCTTCCGCTCCGATCTCGCCGACGCCAGGCTGAAAGGCGAGGTTTCCGCCGACCGTTTCGTCGCCGGCCGGCCGGCTCGCATATCAGCCTCCGTCGCTGACATCCGCAGGGCGCCGCGGCCGGACGCCGGCGTCGATACCCAGCTTCTGTTCGGCGAAGACGTCCTCGTCTTCGAGGACGTTGGGGGCTGGGCCTGGATACAGGCCGAGCGCGACGGCTACGTCGGCTATGTCGCCGACACTGTGCTGGGCGGTCGGGATCATGCGGCCACGCATGTTGTCTCGGTGCCGCGCACTTTCCTGTATCCGGGACCGGATTTGCGGTTCCCGGTGAGCGGGGAGCTCTCGATGGGGTCATTGGTGGCGGTGACGGGCTCAGCGGAAACGCGCGGCACGCATTATGCTCTGCTGCCGTCCGGCCAGGCGGTCATCTCGGGTCATCTCAGGCCTGTCGCCGAGTTTGCCCCCGACTACGTCGCGGTCGCCGAGTCGTTTCTCGGCACGCCCTACCTGTGGGGTGGCGTCTCCGGATTCGGCATCGATTGTTCCGGTCTCGTGCAACTTGCAATGCACATGGCTGGCAGGCAAGTGCTGCGCGACACCGACATGCAGGCGGCGACCGTCGGCGAACCGCTCGATCCCGGGCCGGATTTTGCCGGGTTGCGGCGCGGCGACCTGGTCTTCTGGAAAGGCCACGTCGCGATCATGACGGATCCGGAGACCATGATCCACGCCAACGGCCACACCATGCTGGTGTCGCGCGAAGGAATGAGGGAGGCGGTCGCCCGTATCGGTTATCTCTATGGCGGCCCGACCGGGTTTCGCCGGCCATAACGCGAATCGATCACCTTTTGTTCTGATTCTGCTTGGCGATTGCGCGTCGCCGCGCTACCTCTGGCACGTGACAGAGCAGCCGCGCCTTGCCCAACAGAATGCCGCCGTCGTCCTGCCCGAGCCATTCGTCAAATGGTTTGCGGAAAAGGGCTGGTCGCCGCGCGCTCACCAGATCGATTTGCTGGCCAAAGCCCAGGACGGGCAGTCGGTATTGCTGATCGCCCCGACCGGCGCCGGCAAGACGCTGGCCGGGTTCTTGCCATCGCTGACCGAACTGGCCGGCCGACTGAGGATAAGGCCGGGGCAGGCGCATCGAGGCATCCATACACTCTACATCTCGCCGCTGAAGGCGCTGGCCGTCGACATCGAGCGCAATCTCGGCAAACCCGTCGCAGAAATCGGGCTGCCGGTCACCGTCGAGACGCGCACCGGTGACACGCCCGCACACAAGCGCCAGCGGCAGAAGCTGGCGCCGCCCGACATTCTCCTGACCACGCCCGAGCAATTGGCCCTGCTGATTGCCGCGCCCGATGCCAGGCGCTTCTTCGAGGACCTGCGCTATGTCGTGCTCGACGAATTGCATTCGCTGGTGACCTCGAAGCGCGGGCATCTCCTGTCGCTCGGGCTGGCCCGGCTGCGCTCGTTTGTGCCGGCCCTCCAGACGATAGGCCTGTCGGCGACGGTCGCCGAGCCCGACGAATTGCGGCGGTGGCTGGTCAGCCAGAATCCACCAGGGCCGATGGCCGACCTGATCGTCGTCACCGGCGGCGCCAAGCCCGACATCTCCATTCTCGATTCGGAGGAGCGCGTGCCGTGGGCGGGACATTCGGCCCGCTATGCAACGCCGGAGATCTACAACGAGATCAAGCGCCACAAGACAACCCTGCTGTTCGTCAACACACGCAGCCAGGCGGAGCTGCTGTTCCAGGAGTTGTGGCGGGTCAACGAGGACACCTTGCCGATCGCGCTGCATCACGGTTCGCTCGATGTCGCCCAGCGCCGGCGCGTCGAAAAGGCGATGGGCGAGAATGCCTTGCGTGCGATCGTCGCCACCTCGACGCTCGACCTCGGCATCGACTGGGGCGATGTCGACCTGGTCGTCCATGTCGGCGCGCCGAAAGGTGCCAGCCGGCTGGCGCAGCGCATCGGCCGCGCCAACCACCGTATGGACGAGCCGTCCAAGGCGATCCTGATTCCGGCCAACCGCTTCGAGGTGCTGGAATGCAGGGCGGCGCTCGATGCCAATTATCTCGGTGCCCAGGATACGCCGCCGCTGGTCAATGGCGGGCTCGACGTGCTGGCGCAGCACGTGCTGGGCTGTGCCTGCGGTGCGCCGTTCCATGCCGATGCGCTGTTTGGGGAAGTGCGGACGGCAGCACCCTACGCCAATCTCGATCGGCCGACATTCGATCGCGTCATCGATTTCGTCGCCACTGGCGGCTATGCGCTGAAGAACTACGAGCGCTATGCCCGCATCCGGTTGAACAAGGACGGGCTGTGGCGGGTCTCAAATCCTCGCGTCGCCCAGCAATACCGGCTCAATGTCGGCACCATCATCGAAGTGCCGGCGCTCAACGTCCGCTACGTCCAGGCCGGCAGCAGAGGCGCGGCTTCGCGTGGCGGCCGGGTTCTGGGCAAGATCGAGGAGGCGTTCCTCGAAACGCTGACGCATGGCGACACCTTCATGTTCGCCGGCAAGGTGCTGCGCTTCGAAGGTATCCGCGAGAATGAGTGCTTTGTCTCGAATGCACCCGGCAGCGACGCCAAGGTCCCGTATTACGGCGGTGGCAAATTCCCGCTTTCGACGTACCTGGCCGAACAGGTCCGCGCCATGCTGGACGATCCGCAGCGCTGGAAGAAGCTGCCGGAGCAGGTCGCCGACTGGCTTCGTTTCCAGGCCGACAAGTCGGTGCTGCCGAAACGCGACGATCTGCTGATCGAGACTTTTCCGCGCGGCAACCGCTACTATCTGGTGGCCTATCCGTTCGAGGGCAGGCTGGCGCACCAGACGCTCGGCATGCTGCTCACCCGCCGCCTCGACAGGGCGGGAGCCAAGCCGCTCGGCTTCGTCGCCACAGACTATGCGCTTGCCATATGGTCGCTTGCCGATATGGGCCGGATGTTCAGGGCGAAGAAACCGTCGCTGGCAGCGCTCTTCGATGAGGACATGCTGGGCGACGACCTCGAAGCTTGGCTCGCCGGCAGTTGGTTGTTGAAGCGCACCTTTCGCAATTGCGCGCTGATCTCGGGATTAATCGAGAAACGCCACCCGGGCCAAGAGAAGAGCGGCCGCCAGGTGACCGTGTCGACGGATCTCATCTACGACGTGCTGCGCAGCCATGAGCCTGACCATATCCTGCTGCAGGCGACGCGTGCCGACGCCGCGACCGGTCTGCTGGATGTCAGCAGACTTGCCGAGATGCTCTCGCGCGTCCAGGGCCGAATCATGCATAGGAACCTCGAGCAGATATCGCCGCTCGCCGTGCCGATCATGCTCGAGATCGGCAAAATGCCTGTGCACGGCGAGGCCGATGACACGCTGCTGATGGATGCAGCCACGCTGGTCGAGGAGGCCATGGGGACGAAATGACTGTCGCGCTGGCCATGGCTGCACCTCTGGCGGAGGTGGGTTCTGTCGATATCGCCGGCGAACGCGCGGTCTGCGACCGCCGCGGCGTGCTCTACTTTCCCGAATTCCGGCTTCTGGCCGTGTCCGAC
This sequence comes from Mesorhizobium sp. M0048, assembly GCF_040323405.1. Lineage (NCBI taxonomy): Bacteria > Pseudomonadati > Pseudomonadota > Alphaproteobacteria > Hyphomicrobiales > Phyllobacteriaceae > Mesorhizobium > Mesorhizobium sp. M0048. The sequence continues at coordinate 158,950 of NZ_JAMYUV010000006.1, forward strand.
CTGCATCTGGAAAAAGGCTCCTCGCTGGCCAGGCGCGGCACGCTGGTTCCCCCTTACGACACCGGAGCCACGTTACTCCGCTTGCAAGCGGTAATCGCCGACTACCAACCTTCGATCGTCATCAGCCTGGGCGACAGTTTTCACGATGGCGGCGGCGCTGCGCGCATGCACGCAAGCTTTCGCGAAAGGCTGGAAGGCCTGATGGTTGGGCGCGACTGGTTCTGGGTCACCGGCAATCATGATCCTGAAGCACCGGCCGACCTGCCCGGCGAGACCGTGCGCGAATTGGCCATCGGCTCTCTGCTCTTCCGGCACGAGCCTTCGGCGGTAAGGGTGGAGGGCGAGATATCAGGCCATCTGCATCCTTGCGCCCGCATCGTGCAGCAAGGCCGCTCGGTGCGGCGGCGCTGCTTTGCCGGCGATGGCGGCCGCATGATCATGCCGGCCTTCGGCGCCTATACCGGCTCGCTCAATCTGCTTGATCGCGCCTATGCCGGGCTGTTCCGCCGTGAAACGCTGATGGCCTACATGCTTGGCACCGAACGCATCTTCGCGATTTCCCACGCGATGCTCAGGCCGGGCTGAACCTACCTGCCGTAGTACAAAGTGACGGTGTGCTTGGCCTCGGCGAAGAACAGCCAGCGCTCGACCAGCATGCCGGCGAGTTGGGCGATCGCGGCGAGCATCGACGAAACCGCCGCATAGGGCCACGGCAGGGCGAACGCCGCCACCAACAGCAACGCAGGCAAAGCAAAGGCCAGCACCTGCGTGATCTGGCGTAGCCGCACGCTGTGCTTGCGCGCGATGCGGAAGCCCATCTCCTTGAGCAAGTAGTTTTCCTCGGTATGCGGCCATTCCATCGACCGCACCGTGCCGCCGGCCAGACCCGTCGCCGTGTTGGCTGTGGTCGGGATTTCCAGCCGGTCGTTGTACCGCCAGGTCGCCAGCTTCCAGCCCCAGCCGAGCACGGTCAGCAATAGGGCAGCCGCGAGAAGCGTATTCGAGCCGACGGCAAAACCCTGCAGCAGCGCATTGAGCAGCACGCAGCCGGTCATTGCCGAAAAGATCAGATAGCCGGGCAGGGTGAAGCGGCTGTGCCATTGGGCGATAGGCTTCAACGACGCGTAGATCATGCCGGTGGTGCAGACGGTTGCGACCGCGCCGATGGCAGCGAGCAGCCCGGCGACAGCCACCCAGCCGCTCGTACGGCCGAGGACCACCCAGCCAATACCGAACAGTCCCGCCGGCATGAAGGTCGCAACCGACGCAACGCCTTCGCGTGACAGCCAGGAGCTTCGCCATTGCGAGAAGGCACGCCAGGCGCGTTCGGGACGGCCGAGATGGCCGGCCGACGACAGCAGGCCTGCCGAGATCAGGCCAAGCGCCAGCCCCATGCCGGTGAGGCCAAGCCAGAAATCGGGCGGGATAAAGCCCTGTCCGGCGAGCACGCCAAGTAGTGCGAGCAGGCCGTAACCGGCGCCCGTGGCGGTGGTGAAAAAGACGACGGAGAATGCTGGATGCATGAGACGCGGGTTAGTTCGAAAGCATGCGGTCGACCCAGCCGAGGAAGCCGCCTTCGGCCCGCACCGCTTCAAGCGCCGGCGCCGGCACCGATGCGGCGCGGGTGGTGTGGGCACGTGGCGGCAGATATTTGTTGGTCGGCTTATAGCCCATTTCCGGCATCAGATCGACACCGCCGCGCTCGGCCACCAGTTGCGAGATAGCCGATGCCGGATCGCCCAGATCGCCGAAATGCCGCGCGCTGGTCGGGCAAGCAGCGACGCAGGCCGGAACGCGATCTTCTTCCGCCAGATTGTTGTTGTAGATACGGTCGACGCACAGCGTGCATTTCTTCATCACGCCGACATCGGTGTCGAACTCGCGCGCGCCATAGGGGCAGGCCCAGCTGCACAATTTGCAGCCAATGCACTTGTCCTCGTCGACCAGCACAATGCCGTCCGAGGCCCGTTTGTAGGAGGCGCCGGTCGGACATACGGTGACACAGGCCGGTGTCTCGCAATGCAGACAGGAGCGCGGGAAATTGACCGTGCGCCCACCCATCTCAGTCATGTGCTCATAGCTGTGCACGCGGTTGAACCAGACCCCGTCGGCGTCGCCGCCATACGGATCGATGTCGGTCAGCGGCGCCATGTGGCCGCCGGTGTTCCATTCCTTGCAGGCGGTGACGCAGGCCTGACAGCCGACACAGGTGTCGAGATCGATGACCAGGCCGAGCTTCTTGTCGGTTTGGGCGGGAAGGCAGGTCATGGTCTGGCAGCTTCTCTTTCCCGGCGGAACTCTGCGCCGAAAGTGAGCTTGTCAGGCGAGGGTTCGAAATGCGGCGGCTGCCGGAACCGCTCGAACTGCGGCTCGGTGAAGCCGCCTTCCTCGGCCGCGCATTTGACGATGCGCACGCGCAGGTCGAACCACGCCGCCTGGCCGGTCACCGGATCGGAATTCGAATAGCGTTTGCCGCTGGCATCGGCGGAGGTCTGGTCGCCGATGATGTGGTTGAGCAGGAAGCCGCGATTGGATTCGGCCGCGCCATCCTTGAGCCCCCAGCTGCCGCGACGCTTGCCGATCGCATTCCACGTCCACACCGTATCGGCGTTGACGCCGTCGACCAGCTTGATCTGTCCTTTGACCTTGCCGTTGATGCTCTCGATCCACACCCAGTCGTTATCGACAAGCCCGAGGCTGGCGGCGGTCCGGTGATGCACGAACAGCCGGTTCTGGCTGGTGATCTGCCTTAGCCAGGCATTCTGCGAGCCCCAGGAATGATACATGTGCATTGGCCGCTGCGTCAGCGCGTGCAGCGGATAGGCTTGGCTGTCAACCGCAGTCTCTTCGAAGGGCGCATACCAGAACGGCAGCGGATCCATATAGGTCTCGATGCGGCTACGCTCGGCTTCCGGCGGCAGCACCCGGCCATGGCCGCGCGCCGCCAGGCGGAAGCGCTGCATCGGCTCGGAATAGAGTTGGAACACGATCGGCTCGGCTTTCGGGATGAAGCCCATGCTCTCGGCGAAGTCGAGATAGGAGCGGTTTGCCATCTTGTAGTAGCGCTGATCGGCGGCGAAATCCTGGTGCCAGAAGCCGCCATTGTCGATGTAGCGCTGCAACTGGTCGGGATTGACGTCGCCCTTGCCGACCAGGGTCCCGTCCTTGCCGCGCCAGCCGGCGAGTGGACCGACACCTGGCGTACGCTCGTGATTGACGATGTAGTCGGCATAGTCGCGGTATTTGGCGGAGCCGTCGTCATCGACGAAACCGGGCAGACCGAGCCGCGCGCCGAGTTCGATCAGCACCGTCTGGAACGGCCTGACGTCGCGGTCCGGCTCGACGACGGGATGGCGGATGGCGTCGCCCGGACCGTCGGCGTGGCTGATCGGCCGGTCGAGCAGACTGATACAGTCATGACGCTCGAGATAGGTCGTGTCCGGCAGCACCAGATCGGCAAAGGGCACGGTCTCGGAATAATAAGCGTCGGAATAGATGATGAACGGGATCTTGTACTCGCCCGCCGCATCGATATCGGTCAGCATCGCCATCGTCTCGACCGTATTCATCGACGAGTTCCAGGCCATGTTGGACATGTACATGAACAGAGTGTCGATCTTGTAGGGATCGCCTGCCCAGGCGTTACGGATGACCGTGTGCATGAGCCCATGAGCGGCCAGCGGCGCGTCCCAGGAGTATGCCTTGTCGATACGAACAGGCCTGCTGCCTTCATCGATCAGCAGGTCCTCAGGTCCGCAGACGAAGCCGAGCGGCATGCCTTCGAGCGGTGTCATCGGCTTCACATTCTTGCCGGCGGGCTTTGGACCCGGCGGCGCGGACCGCGGATAAGGCGGTTTGAAGCGGAAGCCGCCCGGCACGTCCACCGTGCCGAGAAGCACCTGAAGCAGATGAATGGCGCGGCAAGTGTGAAACCCGTTCGAATGGGCCGAGATGCCGCGCATCGCATGCATCGACATCGGCCGACCCTTGATGGTCTTGTGCCGGCGGCCGGCCCAGTCCGTCCAGGCCACCGGCAGTTCGATTTGCTGTTCGAAGGCGACATGAGCGAGTTCTGCAGCAATGCGTCGGATCGTGTCGGCGGAGATGCCGCACCGGTCAGCGACGGCGTCGGGTGAATAGCACTCGTCCAGATAGCGGTCGGCGACGAGTTGGAAGACCGGCACGCAGCGGCGGCTGTCGACGAGAACGCTGCCGGTCAGTGCGGGCTTTGCGTCGGTATCGCCGGCGTCGACAGGCGTCTTCGCCACCCTGTCCCAAGCCAGCGGATTGCCGTCGCCGTCGCGCATGAACAGCCCGTCATCGGCGGCTCCAGGCTCCTGAATGACCAGGATGTGGGCGTTGGTGTAGCGCAAGAGGTAGTCGAGATCGACGCGCCCTGCCTTCAGCAATTCGTGGATGAGGGCGAACACAAACAGGCCGTCGGTGCCGGGCCGGATGCCGATCCAGTCGTCGGCAATCGCGTTGTAGCCGGTGCGGCAGGGATTGATTGAAACCACCTTGGCGCCGCGCGCCTTGAGCTTGCCGAGGCCGATCTTGATCGGATTGGAATCATGGTCTTCGGCAACCCCGAACAGCATGAAATACTTGGTGTTGTCCCAGTCGGGCTCGCCGAACTCCCAGAACGAGCCGCCAATCGTGTAGAGGCCGCCGGCTGCCATGTTCACCGAGCAGAAACCGCCATGGGCCGCGAAGTTCGGCGTGCCGAACTGGCTCGCCCACCAACCGGTCAGCGATTGCGACTGGTCGCGGCCGGTGAAGAAGGCGAGTTTCTTCGGATCGGTCTGGCGGATGTTCGAAAGCCGCTCTGTCGCGAGCGACAAAGCTTCCTCCCACTCGATCTCGCGGAACTCGCCCGAGCCGCGCAGTCCGGTGCGCAGCAATGGTTTCGTCAGCCGGGCCGGGCTGTAATGCTGCATGATGCCGGCGCTGCCTTTGCCGCACAGCACGCCGCGATTGACCGGATGATCCTTGTTGCCGTTGATGTAGCGGACCTTGCCATCTTTGATATGGACGTCGATGCCGCAGCGGCAGGCGCACATATAGCAGGTGGTCTTGGCGATGCTGTCGGAGACATCAGGCGAAGTATCGACGCCGTCGCGTTCAGCGGGCGCTCGCGTATCGGCAAGCGGCCGTTGTGATGGTGCCGAATTAGCTCCGCGCAGCAGGTTGTTGGTCATGATCCGGTGATGCTCTTGCGCCCCGCGAACTTGGCTCTCGTCTTCGGGCCTGGGCCGCGCATGTAATGCTCTTCCGGGCGATAGCGTTCACCCAAGAGCCGCCGCCGCAGGCTGCGGGTCCAGTGCGCAAACACGGATTTGAACCGCCCCACCAATTTTACCCTCGACTGCTCTGGCGCGACTTTTTTCCAATTTCGAGCCAAAATTTAGAACAAAGCGACCGATCCGTCTAACAACTTGCTCTTGTAATTCCAATCGGATTTGCTTCTTAGTGTCGGAATGACCCTGGACCAGTTGCGGATCTTCGTCGCCGTCGCCGAACGGGCGCACATGACCAAAGCGGCCGAGTTGCTGGGCATCTCACAGTCGGCCGCATCCGCCGCGATCCGCTCGCTCGAACAGCAGCATGGCGTCCAGTTGTTCAACCGCGTCGGCCGCAACATCGAGCTCGCCGAAACCGGACGCCGATTCTTGCCCGAGGCCAAGGCGGTCCTCGAGCGGGCTGCGGCCGCCCACAACGTGCTGGAGCATGTCTCGCAAACGATCACCGGCAGTCTCTCGATCGCTGCCAGCCAGACCATTGCCAGCTATTGGCTGCCGCGCCGGCTTGCCTCTTTCCACGAAGCCTATCCTGCCGTCAGGCTGAGCGTGAGCATTGGCAACACCAGGCAGGTCGAGACCAATGTACTTGATGGCGCAGCCGATTTTGGCCTGGTCGAGGGGCGCACCGAATCCGACATTTTGCGGCGTGCCAAGGTCGATATCGATCGCATGATGCTGGTCGTGGCGCGCTCGCACCCTGAGATCGCGGAAGTTTCGCCTGGACATCCCGATCTTGGCGGGCTTCGCTGGATCATTCGCGAAGGCGGTTCGGGCACGCGCGAGGCGCTGGAGGACCTTGCCCGACGCGACGGGATTTCGTTCGCGGACCTGCAGATATTCCTGGTATTGCCGAGTAATGAGGCTATTCGCCAGGCGGTCGAGGCCGGCGCCGGCGCCAGCATCATCTCGGAACTCGTCGCCGCCCGCGCGGTCGCCGAAGGTAGCCTGCGTTCTGTGCCGGTCGATCTGCCGAAGCGCGAATTTGCCATGATCACGCATCGCGACCGGCAGCCGAGCCTGGCCCAGATGGCGCTCAAGGCGCATCTTGGCGGCAAAGCTGAGAGACTCGCGCCGCTTTAAGCCGATCAGCCGAACTTCCGCTGCGCGTCGAGCGCCAGCCCAAGCCCGACCGAGCCGAACACATCGCCTTGGATTACCGACGCCTGCGGCACCAGCGCCAGGATCCGCTGCCTGGCCAGCGGGATCGCGGTCGATCCGCCGGTCAAGAACAACGCGGTGATGTCCGAGGCCTTCACCTGTGCGTCGCGGATGGTCTGCTCGACTGTAGCCGCAACACGCTCAATGTCTCTGGCTATGGTGGCTTCGAGACCCTTGCGCGTGATTTCTGCCGTGAACCTCACCTCTGGCAGCGCGACCTCGACATCGGCCGACGAACGGTCCGTCAGCTCGATCTTGGCCTTTTCGACCAGCGCCGCCAGCGCGTGGCCGTAACGATGCTCGACGATGTGGATGAAGCGGTCGACCAGGTCTGCGCGCTCCGCCTCATAGCGGATCTGGCGCAGATGCGTCATCGCCCTCGCGGTATAGACCAGGTTGATGCGCTGCCACGTCGCCAGGTCGATGAAGTAGCTCGCCGGCAGATTACGTTTGCCATCCTTGGTCAGTGAGAGATAGCCGAGCTGCGGCATCACATGGGCGATGCTCAACAGCCGGTCGAAGTCGGTGCCGCCGATGTGGATGCCGCGGCTGGCCAGGATGTCGTCTTTGCGGTCAAGCGAGCGGGCGCGCTCGGGCGAGACGCGCACGATTGAGAAGTCGGACGTGCCGCCGCCCATGTCGACGATCAGCGCTAGTTCCTCGCGCGTCACCTTTTGTTCGTAGTCGAGTGCCGCGGCAATCGGTTCGAACTGGAAGGCGATGTGCTTGAAGCCGTGGGCACGAGCGGCATTTTCGAGTTCGTGCTCCGCCTTCGCGTCAGCCTCGGCATCGTCGTCGACGAACTGCACGGGCCGTCCCAGCACGACGCTGTCGACCGCGTCATGGGCCTCTTCTTCCAGCTTCTTTTTCAGATGGCCGACGAACAGGCCGACAATCTCCATGAAGCCGATCGAACGCGCCTTGATGCGCGTCTTTTCGTGGGCGAGCGAGCTGCCGAGCACACTCTTCAACGAGCGCATCAGGCGGCCTTCGATACTGTCCGTATAGTTGGCAAGGGCGCGTCGCCCGAAATAGGTGCGGTTGTCCTCGAAATTGAAAAACACCGCACTGGGCAGCGTGACCTGGCCGTCTTCCAACGCCACCAGCCGCGGCTGCCCGTTCCTGACCACGCTGACAGTGGAATTCGAAGTGCCGAAGTCGATCCCGGCGAATGCTGGTCGCATCGTGCGTTCCTGTATTTCTGATTTGGGGAGCAGCAGCTCGTGTCCGGTCGGGCCGGGGGTCGCGGTCTAACCCATACCCTCGGAAAGGGAAACCACTTTTACGAGAGTTCAGTCTTTCCTGAAGACCAGTCTTCCGAGCCAGCCTGTCAGCATGGCCAACGATACGGCAAAGACACCGTAGAGGAACGAGTAGTCGTGGGCGACGCGGAAGATCGACTGTTCGAAACCGGACTTGCGGATTTCGAGCTGGGCGGAGCTTTCCTTGATGAACAGGCCGCTCTTGAACAGGAAGGCGCGGGCCTTATGGGTGCCGACCGGAACGTTTGGGGCGAGCCTGACGGTGGCGCGGAACAGGTTCTGCGACAGGAACTGCACACCGCCGACATTCTCGCTGTAGAGGCCGGTCGCCGACTTGCGTTCGCGCAGCGCGGCGGTGAACTCCTCGATTGTCGCCGGGCTGTCGCCGGCGTCGGCTGGCTGCAAATAGAGGTTCGAGGCGCCAAGCGACAGCTGCTTGTAGCTGTTCGGATCGGTGACGTCCTGCAGCGGCCGGGTCGTCGCCACCGAATAGGAGACAGGTACGTTTTTGAAGGTCTCCGACTCCAGATTGACCCAGACGCCGAGCACCCGGTCCTTGCGGCGCACGACGACCGGTCGGGCCGGGCCTTCCAGCACGACGATCACGTCGTAGCGCCCTTGCCGCGCGACAAGCGGATCCGCATTTTCCAACGAGCCGAAGATGGTCAGGTCGGCGCCGGAAAAGCCGGCGGTAATCGAGACATTGTCGGTCGAAAGGCCGATCTGGATATTTTCGGTCAGAGGCGCCTGCGCCTTCGCTGGTGGCGCAGCCGGCAGCAGCGACAGCAAGGCGGCGGCCGCGAGCGTCCTTAAGCCAGCCATCAGCTCAGGCCCACGCCGGACAGCGAATAGAGGTTGGGTGGCGTGACGAAGAGATCGATGGCAAGCCGGATGGCGACCGCCAGCACCAGCAGCGCCAGCAGCGCCCTGAGTTGCTCGCCTCGCAGCCGCTGACCGGCCTTGGCGCCATATTGCGCGCCGGCTACGCCGCCTGCCATCAACAGGAAAGCGAGCATGACGTCGACGGTCTGGTTGGTGGTGGCGTGGACCAGCGTGGTGTAGGCCGAGGTGAAGATGATCTGGAACAGCGAGGTGCCGATGACCACGTTGGTAGGCACCTTCAAAAGGTAGATCAGGGCCGGCACCATGATGAAGCCGCCGCCGACGCCCATGATCGACGACAGGAAGCCAATCGCCGCGCCCAGCCCAAGCACCGGAATGACGCTGACGAAGAGCTTTGAGGCCCTGAACCGCATCTTCAGCGGCAGGCGGTGGATCCAATTGTGCTGGCCGGATTTCTTCAACACCGGTGCGGCGCCGCTGCGAGTGGCGCGCAATGCATTGACACTCTCGACGAGCATCAGTCCGCCGACAGTGCCGAGCAGCAGGACGTAGAGCAGCGAGATAAACAGGTCGAGCTGGCCGAGCCGGCGCAGGAGCGCAAAGACATAGATACCACCGGTCGAGCCGACGATACCGCCGGCTAAAAGCACGCCGCCAAGCTTGAAGTCGAGCGTGCCGCGCTTCATGTGCGACAGGGCGCCGGAGAAGGAGGAGGCGATGACCTGGTTGGCGCCGGTGGCGACCGCGATTGCCGGCGGTATGTTGTAGAAGATCAGCAGCGGCGTAATGAGAAAGCCGCCGCCCACGCCGAACATGCCCGACAGGAAACCCACCGCCGCACCCATGGCCAGCAGCACGAAGATGTTGACGGAAATTTCCGCGATCGGGAGATAGATGCCCACCCGTCAGTCTCGATCAGTTTGCCTCCTGGCGAATGCAACCGTTGCGGGCATTTTGCGCCAAAAGGCTATTTCGTTCTTGCGCCGGCCGGGCGGTGAAGTCAAACTTCGCCGCGCCGCCGAAACAAAAAACAACTCAATCAGTTAACAGGCAAATCTGTGGCAAGGGCGTCGCGGAAACGACGCATCCGCCGTTATTTACGCGCGAGCAGCGCCTTGACCAGCTTTTCGTCGATCGCGCCGGTTGCCCTCATATCGTTGTCGGCCTGGAAGGCCATGATTGCGTTCTTGGTTTTCAGGCCCATCATGCCGTCGGGATTGCCGGCCTCGTAGCCGTTCTTGTTGAGAATGCGCTGGATGTTCTGGACCGCTTTCTTCATATCGATGCCGGCGGTCGTCTGCGGTGTGCCGTCCTGCCACGATTCAGGAATGTCGGCCGAATTGGCGGCTGGATCGAGCGGCTTGGCTTTCCACAGTTCAGCCGCGGCCCGCGCACGCTCCAACTGCTCGGGCCTCAGCGCCTTGGCGATCTCGTCGCGCTTGGCCGCTGCATCCTTGTCGCCGGTCTTGGCGACGAGCGCGAACCATTTATAGCTCTCCTCGAGATTCTGCTTCATGCCGACACCCTTCGCCGCGAGGATGCCGAGGTTGAACTGGCTGTCCTTGACGCCGAGATCCGCCGCCGCCTGGAACCAGCGTGCTGCCGATTCGTTGTCGGTCACGCCGTCCGCCGCCATCGCAAACAGCACGGCAAGATTGTGCATTGCGCTGGCATTGCCCTGCTCTGCGGCAAGCTGGTACCAGGTCTTCGCTTTCTTGATGTCGCGTGCGACGCCGATGCCCTTCTCGTAGAAGTTGCCGATGCGGTATTCTGCCGGTGCGAAACCGAGTTCGGCAGCTTTCTCATACCATTTGGCCGCCGCCGTCATGTCTTCCTTAACGCCGCGCGACTCGGCGTAACGCGAGCCGATCTCGAACAGCGCCTTGGCGTCGCCGCCGGCCGCTGCATCGCGCAGGGCGGCCGGCCCGGCATCGGCCGGAACGTCGATCTTGGCAACGCCTGCCGGGGCAGCATCCGCCGGCGGCACAGTGCCGGTCGTGTCCTGCGTGGCAGCGGGGGCAATAGCAGGCGCGGCAGCCTTTGGCTCGGCGGTCGCCGCTGCCGGCGCGGGCACTGCGGCCGTGGTGTCTGGCGCCGCCAGGTCAGCGGACGCTCCGGAAGGCGAGGGCGCCGTCGATGCCTCGGCTGCCGGTGTGGCGGGGCCGGTTTGCGCCGCCGTGTCGTCCTTGGTCATCGATGCGGATGGCTCGGCCTGCCTGACGGTGGGCGACGGCTCGCTCTCCTGTGTTGTTGTCTGCGCGTCCGCCTTCGGCTCGCTGGCAACGCTGGCCAATGCGGTTTCCACCGGCTGTACGGGCACGGCCGGCGCCGCCTCATTGTCGGCGACTTCGACCGGGTCGGAGAAGAAGGCTTTGCCCAGTTGCAGGCCGGCAAGCGCCAGCATGATGGCGATTGCCCCCATCAGGATCGGCTTGCGCCGCGCCTTGAGCAGGTCGCCGATCCTGAGTGCCTTGACCGGGCCTTTCATCGTCGACTGGCGCTTGAGGGCGTCCGCCTCGGCGGCCGCCGCTTGCGCGGCCCTTCTGGCTGCCGCGATGAAGTCCGATTTCGCCGCCTCGGCGCTGCCTTCTCTGGCCGGCTGCCCGCGCTCGTCGCGCACGCGCTTCATGATGGCGCTGAGGTCGGGTGCGCCGGAGCCGGGTTCCAGTGGCCGGTTGGCGAGCTTGGGGTCGAGGGGCTCGTCGAGATCGACGCTCGGTATCTCGGCGCTCGGCGCCGAGCCTGCAAGCGGCGGCGTCTCGGCCTCCTTCTTGCCCTTCAGGGCGCGCGCCAGCCCGCCTAACATCGATTTCCTGCCGCCGCCTTGTTCGTTCTTTTCACGTGTCGTGTCTGAACCGAGAGCCGCCAGTGCGGCTGCGGCGGCGGCCTCGGCCGGCGTTCGCGGACCTGGCTCTCCGCGCACGAGCGCCGCGGCGCGGCCGTCGAGATCGGCCATGTTACCCGTTAACGGCAGCGACTGGTCGATGTCCATCGACGGTGCGTCCTGCACCGAGATCTTGGATGCCCGGCCGGAGCGCTTACTCAACTCGGCGCTTGCCGGTTCGCTGGTCTCCAGTGAACCAAGCCTGTCAACGATCTTGAGCAGCGTATCGTGGATAGCCTCGAACGTCCTCGAATTGCGCTCGTCCGAACGGCGCGTCAGCGCCTCGAGCGTCTTCAGGTCCTGGGCGAGGCCGGTAACGGCCGCCGTGTTGGCGCTTGATCCGGCCAGCGAGCGGACGGCACTCTCGGCCGCCTCGCGCGCCGCGCCGAGGATGGAATCGCGGGTTCCGGCCAGCGATTTCTCGATTTCGTTGAGACGCGGGCTGATGTCGTCGAATTCCGGCAGCGGCGTGCCGGGCTTGGAAAGGTGCGCCGTCAGGCCGGCGACCTGCGCTTCGAGGCTGCGGATCAAAGCCGGGTCGATGCTGGCGACTTGTGCGGCGGACGAATCCAGCCGGCTTGAGATGTCTTCGAGCCGACTCTCCAGGCCGCGGATCGCCGCCTCGTTGGCGGGATCTGGAACGCGTGTCTCCATCCGCTTGGCCAGCGCGGTGAAGCGGGCGTCGATGGCATCCATAATGTCGGCGTTGTCGACCTGCGGCATGCGCTGGTCCAGCCTGTCGGCGACCTCGTCCAACCGGCGCTCGAGGTCGCGAAACAGCATGTTGCCTTGTTCGATGGCGTCGCCCTGGCGGCGTTCCATCATGCTGGATAGCACGTCGAAGCGCTGCTCGAGCCCCTGGAAGATGTAATCGGCGTCGGGCATGGCCGGTGCGTGGTCGATCTTGTCGGAGATAAGCGCGATTTGCCTGGCAAGGCGCTCCATCGCCTGTTCCGGCAGATTGGCTCGGCCGGCCAGTTCGTCCACGCGGCTCGACAATGTGTTGAGCCGGTCGATGACCTCCCGGCCCGGACGATCCTGCGACACTTCTTCGATTTGCTGGGCCAGTGAATCGATCCGCTTCTCGATGCGTTCGAAGGGCTCGGGGTCGAACGAATTGGCTTGCGCGGCAACCGTCGAGGCGACGATCGCGCGGGAAATCTCGTCGAGCCGCTCGTCGATCTGGCTGAATGTGTCGCTGCCGCGATTGTCCTGCTGGCGGGCGAAATGATCGACCGCTCCGGCAAGCGTGCGGACCTTTTCTTCGAGCGAGCGCAGCGACAGCGATTCCGGCAGATTGCTGACGGCATTGCTGATCTGTTCGAGCCGCTCCGTCAGCGCCGACAGGCCGGGTGCGTCGGAGCGCTTGCGCTGATCGGCGTCGACGCGGTCCTCGAAGGCAGTCCAGCGGCGGTCGAATTCGTCCCAGCGGCGGCCGACCGCCTGCACGCTCTCCTCGCGCGCTAGCGTATCGAGCGCGGCCTTGACCTGCTCAAGCTCGAGCCGCAGCATATTGACGCTTCTGTCGTCGCTTTTTTCGGCCAGTGTCTGGATGGCGCCGGAAAGCCGCTCGAACTCGACGCCGAGTTCGGCGCTGCCTTTGCCGCCGCCATTTGACTGGAAGGCTCGCTCAATATTCTTGCGGAGTACGTCGAACTCGCGTTGCAGGCCGGAGGTCATCTGCTGGCGCAGCTCTTCGCGCAGGCCGCGCAATTCCCCGGCGATCTTGCCGGCTAAGGCGACGCTGTCCTCCTGACCGCGCACCCGGTCGATATCGCGGGCGATCGCCTGGTAGTTCTGGTCGAAGGCCGCTGCGGGACCTTTCGGCTGCTGCGCCTCGCGTGGGTCTTCATACCGGCGCTGCTGGCCATAGGGTTGAGCGCTGGGATAGCGCGGTTCTGCCGCGGGTCGGCGCGGATCGGGGTGGTTTGTCGTCTCCTCGCGCGTCCGCTCCAGCCGCTGCTCCAGAGTTTCCAGGGAGCGGTTGAGCTCTTCAAGCGTCGTGTGCGGCCGGCGTTGCCTGCCGGCGTTGAGTGTATCGAGGTAGGACCGCTTGCTGTTCATCAATGCGCCCGTTTCAGAATTGCTGGCTTTCACCAGGTTCCCAAAGTCCTGCCGGGACGAAGGCGACTGCGTGGCTTGTTGCAGTGGAAGACGAGCTTCCCGGGTCTCATCCGCGCTCCGAAAACCGTGAAAAATTCAATACAGGATAGACACGGGTAACCGACATGCGCACATTTCGCCCCAACGTGGTAAACAACGCGTTAACCAAGCTTAAGAAGTTGCAACTTTGTCGGCTGGCTGCGGACGGCGCCGGGTGTCTTCTATTGGACGCACAACAGACGCCGTGGAAGTTTGATCAGCCGCATGATCGTCCCCGAAATCGGCAACGACTTTTTAGGTCATCCGCCGGCGCTGCGGCATAAAGTTCCAAACCTAGAACGCTCTTGCGTGGTAAGGCGGCTATCGATATAGAATTGACGTAAACGTAAATGAGCGGATTACGCCGTTTGCGATTTGTTAGCTGAAACCACGAGTGGAAGCACGCCCCCGCTTTCACTCAGGCGACGCAAGGTCCGCGACCGCGACGCCACCAGACGGGGAAAGCCAGTGACCATGAAACTTATTTCGCCCGGTCAAGCCGCGGCCAATACCAACGATATGTCGAGCGAAACCGGTGAAGAGCTTGTCCGCATCGGCGAAATGGCCAAGAAATACGGAGTGACGCTGCGTACGCTGCGTTTCTATGAGGACAAGGGTTTACTCAACCCGCAGCGCGACGGCTCGACCCGCCTCTATACGCGCCGCGACAGGGCCCGGCTGAAGCTGATCCTGCTTGGCCGCAAGGTCGGATTCTCGCTGCGTGACGTCAAGCAGATGATGGACCTCTACGATCCGAACGGCTCCAACACAAAGCAATTGCGGCTGGCGCTCGACAAGTCGGAGAAGCAGCTTGCCCGTCTGCAGAAGCAGCGGGCGCTGATCGACGATGCCATCAGCGAACTGAGTGCTTCGATGTTGACTGTCCGGCAAATGCTGATCGAGCGCTCGACGCCGCAGGCCAGCGTGGCGAGCTAAACTAAGCTTTCGATTTCCGACGGATAAGAGCCGCGCGGCTTTCGCTGCGGGGTTCTTCGTCGTTTGCCGTCCTTCGCCGTTTGCGGTCTTGGCGCGCGGGAGAAAATTCGTCGCACCGCAGAATTGACGTTTACGCAAACGTCAACATTTGGTATCTCCGACCCGTCATACTGGCCCGCCTGCTATCCTCATACACTGGTACACTGGGGCTGATTTCGGGGCCAAGACCGCATGGTGGAGGAAAACGCATGCCGATCTACAAGGCGCCGATCCGGGACACGCTGTTCGTGCTGAACGAAGTGCTGGGGTATCAGCGCTATTCCAATCTTCCCGGATTTTCCGACGCCACGCCGGATGTGCTCGAGGCCATCCTTGCCGAAGGGGCGAAACTCGCTGAAAACGTGATGCAGCCGCTGAACCGTGTCGGCGACACGGAAGGTTGCGTGCGCCATGACGACGGTTCGGTAACGACGCCGAAAGGCTTCAAGGAGGCCTTCGACCAGTATCGCGAAGGCGGCTGGATGGGGCTCGCCGCACCTGTCGAGTTTGGCGGGCAAGGCTTGCCCTACGCGGTGCACACCGCGGTTGCCGAATACATGGTGTCGGCCAATATGTCGCTCATGATGTATGCCGGCCTGACGCAAGGCGCGATCGCTGCGATCATCACCCATGGCACCAAAGAGCAGAAGGCAACATGGTTGCCGAAGCTGGTCGAGGGCGCCTGGACCGGCACCATGAATCTGACCGAGCCGCACTGCGGAACCGATCTTGGCCTGCTGCGCACCAAGGCCGTCCCAAATGGCGACGGCACCTACAGGATCTCCGGCCAGAAGATCTTCATCTCGGCCGGCGAGCATGACATGTCGGACAATATCGTCCACCTGGTGCTGGCCCGTATCGAGGGCGCGCCGGATGGCGTGAAGGGCATCTCCCTGTTCATCGTACCGAAGTTCAAGCTCGATGTCTCAGGCAATCCCGGCGAGAAGAACACCGTCTCCTGTGGCTCGATCGAGGAGAAGATGGGTATCCATGGCAACTCGACCTGCGTCATGAATTACGACGACGCTGAAGGCACGCTGCTCGGCGAGGCCAATGGCGGGCTGAAAGCAATGTTCACCATGATGAATGAGGCGCGGCTTGGCGTCGGCCTGCAGGGGCTCTCACTATCGGAGGTCGCCTATCAGAATGCGGTTTCCTACGCCAAGGACCGTCTGCAGGGCCGCTCGCTGTCAGGACCGAAGGCGCCGGACAGGAAGGCCGATCCGATCATCGTCCATCCGGACATCCGCCGCAGCCTGATGACCATGAAGGCGTTCAACGAGGCCGGCCGCGCGCTGGCGCTGTGGACGGCGATCAAGTCCGACATCGCTCACCGCTCCGGTGACGACAAAGATCGCCAGGTCGCAGACGACTATACCGGCCTGATGACGCCGGTGGTCAAGGGCGTGCTCACCGACAAGGGTTTCGATCATGCGGTAATGGCGCAGCAGGTGTTCGGCGGCCACGGCTATATAGAAGAACACGGCATGAGCCAGTTCGTCCGCGATGCCCGCATCGCCATGATTTATGAGGGTGCCAACGGCATCCAGGCGCTCGACCTCGTCGGCCGCAAGCTGGCCTTGAATGGCGGCCGCGCGGTCCAGGTCTTCTTTAGGGAAGTCGGAGAGTTCTGCGAGGAGAACCGCACCGATGAGAAGATGGCGCCCTTCACCAAGGCGCTTAAAGAGGGCCTCGACGATCTGCAGGCGGCGACGATGTGGCTGGTGCAGAACGGCATAGCCAAGCCCGACAATGCGGGTGCCGCCTCGACCGACTACATGCATCTCTTCGGCCTGGTGGCGCTGGGCTATATGTGGGCCCGGATGGCCAAGGTGGCCGCAGCGAAATTGGCTGATGGTCCCGACGGCGCTTCGTCTTTCTACGACAACAAGCTGGTGACGGCGCGCTTCTTCATAGAGCGGATCATGCCGGAGACGTCGGCGCATCTTGCCCGCATCTCCAGCGGTGCCGACACATTGATGGCACTGGCGGCGGAAGCGTTCTAGCTTCGGCGTTCCCCTGCCCCTCGAGGGGAGGGTGGCCCGAAGGGCCGGGAGGGGTCCTGCCTGCAGTGCGCCGACCTCCATTCTGGTGCATGCCTTGGAGGAAAATGATCGCAATGCCGTGGCACATGGCGCAGGTTGTAAAAGATAAGGTCGAGCAAGTCATCGGCGACTCCACCCGGCCGCTTCGCGGCCACCCTCGTCTCGAGGGGGAGGGGGACGTCGGCGCGAGGGAGAAACCATGACCAACCCCGCCGAAATCCTGGGCCTTCCCAAGCCCGTCTGGGCGGCGGACGAGGTCGGCATGCTTTACGACATGGCGCACCGCTTCATGTCGGAAGAGATCGCGCCGCGTTACGACGAGTTCGAGAAGAACGAGATGGTCGACCGCGAAAGCTGGCAGAAGGCGGGTGCTGCCGGACTGCTGTGCGCCTCGATGCCGGAGGAATATGGCGGATCGGGCGGCACCTTCGCACATGAGAGCGCCATCATCGAGGCGATCGGCCATGTCGGCGTCGACGGGTTCGGCATTGGCCTGCACAATTCGATCGTTGCCCCCTATGTCCTCCACTACGGCTCGGAGGAGCAGAAGAAGAGGTGGCTGCCGAGGCTGGCGACCGGCGAACTGATCGGCGCCATCGCCATGACTGAGCCGGGTGCGGGCTCAGACCTGCAGGGCATCAAGATGCACGCCGAACAGGACGGCAACCGGTACAAGCTCAACGGCTCGAAGACCTTTATCACCAACGGCCAGCTCGCCAATTTCATCATCGTCGTTGCCAAGACCGATCCTGAGAAGGGCGCCAAGGGCATCTCGCTGATCGTCGTCGAGACTGACGAGGTGGAGGGTTTCGCGCGTGGCCGTAACCTCGACAAGATCGGCCTCAAGGCCAACGACACGTCGGAACTGTTCTTCAACGACGTGCGTGTGCCGACCTCGAACCTGCTCGGCAATGACGAAGGCCAGGGCTTCGTCCAGTTGATGCAACAATTGCCGCAGGAGCGGCTGCAGATCGGCACCACTGCTATTGCCATGGTCGAGCGGGCTCTGGCGCTTACCATCGACTACGTCAAGGAGCGCAAGGCCTTCGGCAAGGCCATCATCGAATTCCAGAACACCCAGTTCAAGCTTGCCGAATTGAAGACCGAGGCGACCATCGGCCGCGTCTTCTATAATGACTGCGTTGCCCGCCATATTAACGGTGGCCTCGACCCGGTGACGGCTTCGATGGCCAAATACTGGCTGTCAGACCTGCAAGGAAAAGTCGTCGACGAATGCCTTCAATTGCATGGCGGCTATGGCTACATGAATGAATATCCGATCGCCCGCATGTTCCGCGATGCCCGCGTCCAGCGCATCTACGGCGGCACCAACGAGATCATGAAATTGCTGATCGGGCGGAGCCTTTAGGAGGTCGCATGTCGAAGCATTTTGCTGGGCTTCGCTGGAAGTCGGGGGCACGGGAGGATTTCCTTTCCGGCCGCTATTCCCGGGTCCATGAACTTCATTTTGATGGTGGCGCGGTCATCTCCGCTTCCGCATCGCCGTCGATTGTGCCGGCACCTTTTAGCGATGCAACGATCGTCGATCCGGAAGAACTGTTCGTCGCTTCGCTTTCTTCTTGCCACATGCTCTGGTTCTTGGATCTGGCAAAACGCGCTAAGCTCAATGTCCGATCTTATCACGACGAAGCCGAAGGCCTGATGGCCAAGAATGCTGAGGGGCGCACAGCCATCACACATGTCACCCTTCGGCCGCTCGTCGAATGCGACGCAGATGCGGCTATGATCGAGAGTATTCATCACAAGGCGCACGACGCCTGTTTCATCGCCAATTCGGTGCGGACCGAAGTGGTGGTCGAGCCCCGATTTTAGATCACAGGAGATCACCAATGGCCGAAGCTTATGTCTATGATGCGGTGCGCACGCCGCGCGGCAGGGGCAAGAAAGATGGCTCGCTGCACGAAGTGCCGGCGGTGCGGCTCGGCGCCAAGGTGCTCGAGGCCATCCGCGACCGCAACGGGCTGGACACTAGCACCGTCGACGACATCATCTTCGGCTGCGTCGATCCGGTTGGCGAGGCGGGTGCGGTCATTCCACGTGCCGCCGCTTTCGAGGCCGGCTACGACACCAAGGCGCCCGGCATGCAGATATCGCGCTTCTGCGCCTCGGGCCTCGACGCCATCAATTTCGGCGCCGCCAAGATCGCGCAAGGCGCCGACGAGATCGTCATTGCCGGTGGCGTCGAATCAATGTCGCGCGTCGGCATGGGCGCCTCCGGCGGCGCCTGGTTCATGGATCCCTCGGTCGGCCTGCCCGGCTGGTTCGTGCCGCAAGGCATATCGGCCGACCTGATCGCCACCAAATACGGATTTTCGCGCGACGATGTCGATGCCTACGCGGTCGAAAGCCAGAAGCGTGCCGCCAAGGCGTGGGGCGAGGGCCGCTTCAAGAATTCGGTGATCTCGGTCAAGGACCAGAACGGCCTGACCATCCTCGACCATGACGAGCACATGCGGCCCTCGACCGACATGCAGTCGCTGGCCGCACTCAATCCGTCCTTCGTCATGCCGGGCGAAATGGGCGGCTTCGACGCCGTCGCCGTGCAGAAGCATCCCGAGGTGGAAGAGGTCAACCACGTCCACCATGCCGGCAATTCGTCCGGCATTGTCGACGGCGCGGCGGCCGTGCTGCTCGGCTCGAAAAAGGCGGGAAAGACGCTCGGCCTCAAGCCGCGCGCGCGCATCCGTGCGTTCGCCAATATCGGCTCCGAACCGGTGCTGATGCTGACCGGCCCGGTCGACGTCACCGAGAAGCTGTTGAAGCGGGCGAAGATGAAGCTGCAGGACATCGACTTGTTCGAGCTCAACGAGGCCTTCGCTTCGGTGGTGCTGCGCTACATGCAGGCTTTCGACATTCCGCATGACCGGATCAACGTCAATGGGGGGGCCATCGCCATGGGCCATCCGCTCGGCGCCACCGGTGCGATGATCTTCGGTACGGTGCTGGACGAATTGGAACGCCGTGATCTCAACACCGCGCTGGTGACGCTTTGCATCGGCGCCGGCATGGGCACTGCAACGATCATCGAACGCGTCTGACGGAGAGAGATGATGAGCTACACCAATTTCACCCTCGACATCGACGCCGACGGCATTGCGCTGGTCACCTGGAACATGCCGGACCGTTCGATGAACGTCTTCACCGAGGAGGTGATGCGCGAACTGAACGCCATCGTCGACAAAGTGGCAAGCGATGCAGTGATAAAGGGCGCGGTGATCACCTCCGGCAAGGATACGTTCTCGGGCGGCGCCGACATCACCATGCTGCAGAAGATGCTGGCGACCTTCGCCGCCGACAAAGCGAAGGACCCGGAGAAGGCGACCAAGGCGCTGTTCGACAAGGCGGGCGCTATGAATGGCCTGTTCCGTAAACTGGAAACCTCGGGCAAGCCGTGGGTTTCGGCGATCAACGGCACCTGCATGGGCGGCGCGTTCGAATTGTCGCTCGCCTGCCATGGCCGTGTCGCGGCCGATTCCGACCAGGTGAGGATGGCGCTTCCGGAAGTGAAGATCGGCATTTTTCCAGGTGCCGGCGGCACCCAGCGCGTGCCACGGCTGACCGACCAGCAGCAGGCGCTGCAAATGCTGACGTCCGGCCAGACGCTGTCGCCGCAGAAGGCCAAGTCAATGGGCTTGATCCATGAGATTGCCGAGGCGGACAAGCTGGTCGAAACTGCCAAGGCGATGATCAAGAACGGCTTGAAACCGGTGGCGCCATGGGATGAAAAGGGCTTCAAGCTGCCCGGCGCTCCGATCTATTCGGTGGCAGGTGCCAATCTGTGGCCGCCGGCCATCGCCATTCTGCGCCGCGAGACCTTTGGCAATTATCCCGCTGCCGCCGCCATCCTGAAATGCGTCTACGAGGGCCTGCTGGTGCCGTTCGATACCGCCTTGCGGATCGAGCAACGCTACTTCACCGAGATCATGCAGACCAGGGAAGCGGCGGCGATGATCCGCTCATTGTTCGTCTCGCTGCAGGAACTGAACAAGGGCGCTCGCCGCCCAGCTGGTGTGCCGGAAACGACGTTCAAGAAGATCGGCGTGCTCGGCGCCGGCTTCATGGGCGCCGGGATCGCCTATGTAACGGCCAAGGCCGGCATTCCGGTGGTGCTGCTCGACCGCGACATGGAGTCCGCCGCCAAGGGCAAGGCGCATTCCGAGACCCTGATCTCGGATCAGGTGAAGAAGGGCCGTGCCAAGTCGGAGGACAAGGATCGATTGCTGTCGCTGATTACGCCAACGGCCGATTACGCGGATCTTGCCGGCTGCGATCTTGTGGTCGAGGCGGTGTTCGAGGACTCGGCCGTCAAGAAGGATGCCACCGAACAGGCCGAGGCTGTACTCAAGCCGTCGGCGATCTTCGCCTCGAATACGTCGACCATACCGATTACATCGCTGGCCAGGAATTCGGCGCGGCCGAAGAATTTCATCGGCATCCACTTCTTCTCGCCGGTCGACAAGATGATGTTGGTCGAGATCATCCTCGGCAAGAAAACCGGCGACAAGGCGCTGGCCACCGCGATCGACTTTGTCCGCGCCATCAAGAAGACGCCGATCGTCGTCAACGATACGCGCGGTTTTTACGTCAATCGCTGCGTACTGCGCTACATGTCGGAAGCCTACAAGATGCTGATCGAAGGTGTTCCGGCGCCGATGATCGAGAATGCGGCGAAAGCCGCTGGCATGCCGGTCGGTCCTCTAGCGTTGACCGACGAGACGGCGATCGACCTTGCCCAGAAGATCATGAAGCAGACCACGCGCGACCTCGGCGACAAGGCGGTCGATCCGAAGCAGATGGCGCTGATCAACACGATGGTCGACACGCATGGTCGCTTGGGCCGTAAGAACAGCAAGGGCTTCTATGACTATCCGGCAAAACCGGCAAAGAAGAAGCTTTGGCCAGGCCTCAGGAACCTCTACCCGCAGCTGTCGCCGGAGCAGGTCGACTATGAGGAACTGAAGCAGCGGCTGCTGGTCACCATCGCGCTTGAGGCGGTACGGGTCATGGAAGAGGGCATCGTTACCGACCCACGCGAGGCCGATGTCGGCTCGATCCTGGCCTTCGGCTTCGCACCCTATACAGGCGGTGCACTGTCCTACATCGACGGCATCGGCGCGAAGAAATTCGTCAAACTCGCCAAGCGCCTGCAGAAGAAATACGGCGCCGAGTTCAAGGCGCCGAAGCTGCTGCTCGAGATGGCCGAGAAGGGCGAGACCTTCTACGAGCGCTTCGATCCCTATACCAGGAACGAGGCCAAGGAGGCGGCCTGACGCCGTCTCCGGCGGTGGACAAGATGGCGGCCAAGGGGTAGAACAGCGAAGGTATTTTTTCCTGTTTCGAAGGAGAGCAAGGTGCTCTCGCACGACCGCGTTTGGGCCGCCATCGACGCTCTTGCCGAGCGTTATTCGCTTTCGGCCTCCGGACTGGCCAGGCGCGCTGGGCTCGACTCGACCGCCTTCAACAAATCGAAGCGGCTGTCCTCAGATGGGCGGCCGCGCTGGCCGTCTACCGAATCGCTGGCTAAGATCATCGAGGCGACCGGCGCCTCGCTGGATGAATTTGCAGGACTGGTCGAAGGCCGGGGTAATTCCGGCGCACTGCCCGTGCAGAAATCGTCGGTGCCGCTGCTTGGCTTCGCCCAGGCGGGCGCCGGTGGCTTCTTCGACGATGCCGGGTTTCCGGCGGGGCAGGGATGGGACCTGATCGAATTGCCGGCACGGGCAACCGAAAGCTCCTATGCGTTGAAGGTCCAGGGCGATTCCATGCTGCCGCTCTACCGCAATGGCGATGTCCTCATCGTCGAGCCGGGAGCTACCATACGAAAGGGCGATCGCGTCGTCGTCAAGACCAATGCCGGCGAGGTGATGGCCAAGGTGCTCGACCGCCAGACACCGAAGTCGATCGCGCTGGTCTCCCTCAATCCCGATCACCCGGACCGCGACATCCCCATGCGCGATGTCGAATGGGTGGCGCGGATTGTCTGGGCAAGCCAGTAGGCGCGGGGCCGGTGCGTCTGCCTCACCTTGCCTTGGCTGTTCTGGCGATCCCGGCGATGGCCACGGCAATTGTCGCCGGCGGCCGCGCCGTCCAGAGCGAAAGCGGCGGCCCCTGGGAACAAATCCAGGTCGGCGCTGAACCGCAGCCCGCCGCGCCGGCTACGTCGGCCATCCCGAAACCAGTGCCGGCCAAGCAGGCGGCGCATTCGAGGGCAATCGATCCAGAAATCGTGGTGCCGCCGCAGCTCGGTTCCAACGAGCTTGAACGGATAGAGCCGCGCGCCCCGTTGAGCGATCTGGCATTGGCCGGACCGCCCAAGCCGCCAAAAACGAAAATGCCCGACGACTGGAAAGGCACGAAACTATTCCAGCCCGTCGCCTCGGCCGCCGGGGTCATCGAAGCAAAGGGCTATTCGATTGCGGTTTCCGGTATCGACATCGTCAAGCAGGAGGAGACTTGCACCGACGGCGGCGAGTCCTGGAATTGCGGCATTCGGGCGCGAACGGCCTTCCGCGCCTTTCTCCGCAGTCGTGCTGTGATCTGTGCCGTGCCGCCCGAAGGCGGTCGTGATCTGATCCCCGCCGAGTGCCGGATCGGCAATCAGGATATCGGCCAATGGCTGGTCGAAAATGGCTGGGCGCGCGCCGCCAAGGGCGGCCCTTATGTAGAAGCCGGCGAGAAGGCGCGTGCAGCAAAAAAAGGCGTCTTCGGGCCGGCGCCGAGCGTTTCAGGCCTGCCGCCGCTCCCGGCTGCTGCGTCGCGATCCGCGCCTGTAGCGCCTAGCTCGATCCTGGAGGAGCAGGACGGCGCCCTCATGCCGCCAGCTGACCAGCCAGCGCCCGCTGAATGAGCTCACGCGTTTCGGCGATGCCGTAGAGCGCGGCGAAGGAGCCGAAGCGCGGCCCGCGTTCCTGACCTATCAGCACCTGATAGATCATCTGGAAGAAGGCGACGGAGACACCGGGTCCGCCCTCCGGGCTCTGCTTGGAATGATCCTGGTAGCGCTCGATCTTGCGCGCAACATTGAGGGCAGCGTTCTGGATCGCCTCGCTGTCGGCATTAGCCGGCAGCGCGGCGAGCGCTTCCGAAAGCTTGGTCAGCGCCTCGCGCTCGACCGCGTCGGCAGCACGGTACACTTTCGCCGGCTTCACGAAATCGTCGAAATAGCGGATGGCATATTCGGCCAGCCGGTCGAGCTCGGGATGGGTCGTCGGCGTCACACCCGGCGCGTGGCGCGAAATGAAACCCCACAGCACGTCCCTGTTCTGCGCATTCGAGGCGCTGACCAGGTTGAGCAGCAGCGAGAACGGAACCGGCAGGTCGACTGCCGGGGGATTGCCGTCATGCATGTGCCAGACCGGATTGCCCAGCCGCTCCTTCCAGTCCTGCCTCTGATAGGCAGAGAGGAACGTATAATACTCGTCCACTGCCTTCGGGATAACGTCGAAATAAAGCTTCTTCGCGGTTCGCGGGCGCTGGAACATATAAAGGCTAAGACTCTCGGTCGGCGCGTAAGTTAGCCACTCGTCGATGGTTAGCCCATTGCCCTTCGACTTCGAGATCTTCTGGCCGTGCTCATCGAGGAACAGCTCATAATTGAAGCCCTCCGGCGCCGGAGCATCGAGCGCGCGGCAAATCTGCCCGGCGAGCTTGACGGAATCGATCAGATCCTTGCCGGACATCTCGTAATCGACGCCGAGTGCTGCCCAGCGCATCGCCCAATCGGGCTTCCATTGCAGCTTGGCATGACCGCCGGTCACCGGCGTCTCGAAGCGCTCGCCGGTGTCCGGATCGCGCCACACTATGGTGCCGGCGTCGAGCTTGCGCTCGTCGATCGCGACTTGCATGACGATCCCGGTTTTGGGATGGATCGGCAGGAAGGGCGAATAACTCAGCGCCCGTTCCTCGCGCAGCGACGGCAGCATAATTGCCATCACCTTATCAAAGCGCTCGAGCATCTTGAGCAGCGTCGCGTCGAAGCGGCCGGAAGTATAATAGTCGGTCGAGGAAGCGAATTCGTAATCGAAGCCGAAACGGTCGAGGAAAGCGCGCAGCCGTGCGTTATTGGCGGCGCCGAACGACGGATACTCATTGGAGAAAGGGTCCGGTATCCTGGTCAGCGGCTTGCCGAGATAGGCGCGCAGCATGTCCTTGTTAGGCACATTGTCCGGCACCTTGCGCAATCCGTCCATGTCGTCGGAGAAGCACAGCAGTCGCGTCTTGACCTTGTCTTCAGTCAGCACGCGGAAGGCGTGGCGCACCATAGATGTGCGCGCCACCTCGCCGAAGGTGCCGATATGCGGCAGGCCGGACGGGCCGTAGCCGGTCTCAAACAGCACCGTTTCCGGGTAGCCACCGATCGCGTAGCGAGCGACGATCTTTTTCGCTTCCTCGAATGGCCACGCCTTGCTTTCGGCGGCGGCGGTAAGGACTTCCGGGCTGAGATCGATCGGCTGTTGTTCGACCATGATGCTATTCCTGCAACTTGCCGGCATCCATGCCGGCAGCCGCATGCTCTAGACCATGATCCCGAAAAGTGGAACCCGGTTTCAGGGCAGGACCGCGATCAGGCAAGAAGATTAAGAGCTCCCGTCCCAATTTAGTCGGGATGGATCAAGTTCCAAGGCGTGACCGGAGCGCCAACGATGGCGGCTGTTTTTCCTTGCGGCGCTGGTCTCTCGTTCCTAACTTCGGGACCCATCTCAAGGAGTTGTAAATGCCATTGTCGCCACACGAAGCCATGATCTACCTGATGGTCATCACTTCGGCGTCGGACCGCGACATGACCGACATCGAACTGGCGCGGATCGGCGACGTCGTTCGATCCTGGCCGGTGTTTGAGGATTTCAATCAGGAGCGGCTGGTCGATGTCGCTCAGGCCTGCCAGGAAATGCTGCAGGAGAAGGACGGGCTGGAGGGCGTCCTGGCGCGTGTCGCCGAGGCGCTTCCGGAACGCTTGCGTGACACTGCCTATGCCGCCGCCTTCGAGGTTGCGGCCGTCGATCTCGAAATGCGCCTGGAGGAGGTGCGCGTGCTGCAGCTCGTCCGCCGGGAACTCGATCTCGATGCGCTGACGGTCGCCGCCATCGCGCGAGCCGCCAAGGCGCGCCTTCGCACGCTGACCTGAGCCGGCAGTCAGAAAAAGCTGACCGGAAAATAGCGAAGATAGAACTCGGCGAACGTACCTTTCACCGAAATTTCCTGCAGCGCGTAGTCGAATGCGGCCGCCAGTGCCGGATCGTCGGCCCTGGTGGCGATCGCCATGCCCGAGCCAAGGTATTCGGGCGCCAGATAGGGGCCGCCGGCAAAGCGGCAACAGCCAGCCGCATCGGAGCCGCCGAGCCAGAAGGCGAAACGCATGCCGTCGCCGAAGGCGGCGTCGATCTTGCCGGCTTTCAGCCTGCCATAAAGCTCCTCCGGCTTTGCGAAGGGGACGATTTGGACGTCGCCGAAATAAGTGCGCAGCATCCGCTCATGCGCGGAATCGGCTATCACGCCGACACGTTTGCTGCGCAGCCTGTCGAACATTGGTTCGGTCAGCGCCTGTGTCTTCAGCATGATGAAGCGTGCCGGAAATTGCAGGTAGGGGCGTGAGAATGCGTATTTCGACCGCGACTCCGGCCTCGCGGCGATGCCGGCAATGATCGCTTCGCCTTCGCCTTTCCCGAGCGCACCTTCGAGCTCGGCCCAGGGCAGCGCCTGGATCTGGCATTTTTCGGCAATGCCGAGCTCGGCGCAGATGGCGCGCGCCAGGTCGACATGGAAGCCCGACAGCCGGCCTGCCCCATCGAGGAAATTGAACGGCGGGAAATCCGTGGTGGTCAGGAATCGCACCCGCGGCAGCATCGAAAGGTCCGGCTTTGGCAGCCGCTCCTTGGCGTCCCAAAACACCGGCACCTGCGGCTCCGCGGCGAGCGCATCAGCCGCAAGCGATTGCGCTCCGATCAATATCGAAATCAATGAAATGGATATGCGCCGAAACGCCACGCGACGACTCCGTCCGATCTTGCCCGACTTTAGTACGAAGTAACACAGTTTTTTGTACGAAAATAACGCATGCACAACGGTTTTTGGTTTCATCGTGACGATTTAGGGATATTGTTTAGTGAGTTTGCAAATGACTGTGTGATGCCGGCTGAAGAGGAGCGGTAGGGCGCACAAAGGGAGCAGCTTTGCAGTCCGGGGTTGATGGCGTGGTGCGGGTTGATCACTGCCATTGGCCTCAAGAGCGGAAGGCAACATGGGGTAGATGTTGCGATGGGTCATTTCGATCGTACCCTGGAACTGATAGATCAGTTGCAGCACGCCGGCACAGCGGCCGCCGTCTGCGAAAAGCTGCTGGGGGTAACAAGCGGGTTCGGGCTGACGGCGCTGATGGCCGGGACGGTTCCGCAACCCGGCACGCCGAGAAATCGGCAAAAGGACCATGTGCTGCTTTGCGACTGGCCGGCTGAATGGCTTGAGCGCTACGTTGCGCGCAACTACGTCGATCACGATCCAGTCGTCAGCCACATGAAGCAGCTTCAAGCGCCATTCCAGTGGCGGGAAGCGTCTCAGGGCATCCCTATCGGCAAGAGCGGCGGCGATGTCATGGGTGACGCCGGCGAATTCAAGCTGCGCGACGGGTTGGCCTTCCCGCTGATCACGCTCGATGGCCAGATCGTCATGGTGTCGCTGGGCGGCGAGGCTGTCGAATTGTCGGGCGCCGAATTCGGGCTGGTGTCGCTGGTCTCGACTTATGCGATTGGCCGCGCCATGCAGCTCCACACTATGGCGGGCAAAACCATCGACCATGTCGAATTGACGCCGCGTGAGCGCGAATGCCTGCAATGGGCCGCCGTTGGCAAGTCCGAATGGGAGATTTCACAAATTCTCGGCATTTCGGAACACACGTCAGAGAAACACCTTCTTAACGCCAAAAGCAAACTCGGTGCCGTCAACCGGGTCCAGGCCGTCGCGGAAGCGATAAGGCGCGGCTATATTAACTAGGTCGGCCGCGCCGGCCTAGAAATTCTTGCCTACGCGATCGCGTAATTTTTTCGGGGAAGCACGGCCGTATCTTCCTATTGAAACTAGGAGACGGCAAATGCTTTTTTCCCTCACGACCCAGGAATTGATGGAACGGCCCGACCTCTGGGAGGCAGTTCATCGTTTGCGTTACAGAGTTTTCGTCGAAGAGATGGGATGGACCGATCTGCAGCGCCCCGACGGCCTCGAGATCGATCAATTCGACCACGACGAGGCAGTGCACCAGATCGTCATCCGCAATGGCGAGCTCGCCGGTTACCAGCGGATGTTGCCGACGACTCGGGCACATCTTCTAACCGATGTGCTGGCGGACCTTTATGAGGGAACCCCACCGTCGGGCCCGAATGTCTATGAACTGACCCGCTATGCGGTTGCACCGGGGTTCCGCGACGGCCGGCGCGGCGTGTCGACGGTCGGCACGGAGCTGATCGCCGGCTTCGTCGAGTGGGGTCTGAAGCGCAACGTCAACCAGGTTATCATCGAATTCGAGCCGATGTGGGTGCTTCGCGCGCTGCAGCTGCATTTCCTGGCAACGCCGCTCGGTTACCAGCGTACCTATGGCAACCAGCAGGTGGTTGCCACACTGCTCACCTTCAACGAGCACACGCTCGACGTGGTGCGTTCGCGCCGCAACCACTTTGCGCCGGTGCTGGCCAGAGGGTACCCGGACATGCTCGGACAGAGACGCGCCTCGTGAGATTGGAGAGAGGCCATGAACGTTCATTCAAAAGCAGAATTCCGCAATCACACGCTGATCGTCACGGTATCGTCGGGTGACGGCCGCCCGGTGCTGGACAGGCTGGCCTATGAAAGCCTGGCCAGGACATTCCATGAAGCCGCTGCCGACGACCACGTCCGCGTCGTGGTCCTGCGCGGTCTGGCCGGGTGCTTCTGCCTCGGCGCCGATTTCTCCGAATTTCTCGACGCCACCAAACATCGGCGACTGATCGACGCCGTTACCGATATGTTTCGCACGCTGGCGACATTCCCGAAACCGGTCCTTGCCTGTGTCGACGGCGACGCCGTCGGCGTCGGCTGCACCATCCTGTTCCACTGCGACATGGTGATCGCCTCGAGCAAGAGCACGTTTCGGGTGCCGTTCGTCGATTTCGGCTTGGTGCCGGACGCGGCGACCAGCATCCTGGCGCCGCAGAAGCTCGGCTATGCCGGGGCGTTCCGCTTCTTCTGCCTGGGCGACACGCTCGCCGCCGAAGATGCCAGGGCACTGGGCCTTGTCGGCGAGATCGTGACGGACGCCAGCGTCGAGGAAGCCACGTTGGCAAGAGCCAGGCAACTCGCCAAGAAGCCTGTCGCGGCGCTGCAGCAGACGCGCGACCTGCTTAGGGGCGACACCGGCGCGCTCTGCGACCGCATCGACCAGGAGATCTCCCTTTTCCAGCAGGCGCTGCAGGACGACACTACGCTGAAGCGACTGCAGCGGATTGCCCGGCTGGCGGCATGACAGCCGCGTATCGATGAGGTGAGCTTATTTTTCGAGGAAAGTCGGCCCTTCGCCGATGATCTTCTTGTCCACCTTACCGATGACGTCGAGATCGCGGCCGTCATAGGGAAGCGACAGGAGAATGCGCTGCATGACGGCCAGCCGCGCGCGCCGCTTGTCGTTCGCCCGCACAATGATCCAGGGCGCGAACTCCTTGTGCGTGCGTTCCACCATCAGGTCGCGCGCCTTGGTGTAGTCGTCCCATTTGGTGATGCCGGCGATGTCGATCGGCGAAAACTTCCAGCTCTTCAGCGGGCTCCAGCGACGGTCGTGGAACCGCTCGAGCTGTGTTTCCCGGCCGATGTTCAGCCAGAATTTGAAGAAATGGATGCCTTCGTTGCGGATCATCCGCTCGAAATGCGGAACCTCGTCCAGAAATTGCTCGTGCTGCTCGGGCGTGCAGAATCCCATCACCGGTTCAACACCGGCGCGGTTGTACCAGGAGCGGTCGAAGGTGACGAATTCGCCCGACGTCGGGAAGTGGTCGACGTAACGCTGGAAGTACCATTGTCCAAGCTCGGTGGGTGTTGGCTTGGTCAGCGCCACGTTGCGCGCCGTGCGAGGGTTCAGATACTGGCGCAAAACGAAGATCGTGCCGCCCTTGCCGGCAGCGTCGCGCCCCTCAAACAGCGACATTACCCGCTTGCCTGTCGACTGCAGCCACGCCTGCGCCTTGACCAGCTCGATCTGCAGCTTCTCTAACCTCTCGTCATACTCCTCGCCCTTCATTTTCTTGTCGTAAGGGTAGCCGCCGGCGGTGAGCTTGCGGTCCTCGATCCAGTCGGGAAGCGTCGGAGCCTCGATGTCGAACTCCCGCTCCTTGCCGTAGATCATGATCTTCAGCGGCCCCGATGAAGCTGCAGTGGGGCTTTCTTTGGCGTTTTTCATCGAGACGAACCTTTCCAGCCTCCGGACTCATGCTATTGGAAGCCTTACGGCATCGGCCCGAAAATCGGAATCGATTTTCGGAAAGAACGATGCAGCAGATAATGCGGTAGAGCGTCCTTTGTGCGCCCAATTGGACGCACGGCGCTCTAGCGTCGGTCCAGCAGGAAGTTATTGAGCGTTGGCCGCACACGGAGCGCAGGCGACGGAGCGCAAATGGCCGATATCGGCACAGAGCGGAAAGGCAGGGCGCAAGCCGTCGCCATGCGGCTGTGGAACAGCCGCTGGCTGCTAGCGGCCGGCTTCGTTGCGGTTCTGATCGTTTATGGTTTTGCCGGCATGTCTGGCTATGTGGTGCTGCTGGCAGGCGCCGTGCTGGTTGCCGCGGCGATACTGCCGGCCGGCGTCGCCCGTCAATCGACCGAAAATGCCGCGGCCGTCGAGGCGAGCGGCTTGCAACAACTTTCCGGCGAATATCTCGCGGCAGCGGTTGCCGATCCGCTGATCATTTTCGATCGTTCCGCCGCCATCGTCCATGCCAACGCCGCCGCCTTTGCAGCCTTTGGCGGGATTGCCCCCGGCATGTCGCTGTCGCTGAAATTCCGCGCGCCCGAAATGCAGTCCTTGCTGGATAATATTTTGGCAGGCAACGTCGCATCGGACAGCGTCGACTACATAGAAAGGCTGCCGGTCGAACGAGCCTATCGGGTGAGCGCGTCTTCTGTCGGTCACGCCACGGATCTCTACGTGCTGGTGTTTAAGGACCAGAGCGAAGCGCGCCGGATCGACAGAATGCGCGCCGACTTCATTGCCAACGCCAGCCACGAGCTGCGCACGCCTCTCGCCTCGATTGCCGGCTTCATCGAGACGCTGCGCGGGCCGGCCCGCAACGACCCTGCGGCACGCGAGCAGTTCCTGCAGATCATGCAGAACCAGACCAGCCGCATGGCGCGCCTCATCGACGACCTTCTGTCGCTGTCACGGCTGGAGATGAAGCCCTATCTCAAGCTGGGAACCGAGGTCGATCTGCGCCAGGCCATCGACAGCGTAATCGATTCGCTTGGGCCGCTCGCAAAGGAAAACGGCGTCGTCATCGAGCGTGATTTCGCGGAAGGACCGCTCGCCGTGCCCGGCGATCGGGACGAGCTTTTCCAGGTCTTCGAAAACCTGCTGGAAAACGCCTGCAAATATGGTCAGTCGGGCGGACGCGTCGTGGTGTCGATCACGCGCAGCGACAGCGATACCGAACCGGGGATCGACGTCACTATCAGGGATTTCGGCCCCGGCATTCCCGAAGAACACATCCCGCGCATCACCGAACGCTTCTACCGCGTCGACGTCGAGAACAGCCGGACCCAGAAGGGCACCGGCCTTGGCCTATCCATCGTCAAGCATATCCTGACCCGGCACAACGCCAGGCTCTCCATCTGGTCGGAAGTCGGCAAGGGTGCGGCGTTCACCGTCCATTTGCCGGCTCGCTGACGCAGTACTATCTCTAGCCCATGATGGGCCGTTTCTTTTTTCTGTCATCCGGCTAGCGTATCAGCGGGGATTCGAGGGAGCGACTCAACCACAAGATCCCGGGAAGGCATTTGGTCCATGCAGTCCGTGCACATCGTCAGCGCCTATGACGAGGAGCTGAAATATCTGTCGAAGCGCATCGCGGCGATGGGCGGGCATGCCGAGCGCATGGTCGAGCAGGCCGTCGCGGCACTGGTCAATGCGGATCCGGGACTTGCCCAGAAAGTCATTCGAGACGACCTGGTTCTGGATGAGGGGCAGCGCGAGATCGACGACAAGGCGATCATCATCATCGCCAAGCGCCAGCCGATGGCGACGGATCTGCGCGAGATCGTCGGTGCGATCCGCATCTCGGCGGACCTCGAACGGGTAGGCGACCTCGGCAAGAACGTCGCCAAGCGAGTGGTTGCTGTCGCTGATGGGCGCCAGCCGAGCAGCCTGTTCCGCGGCCTCGAGGCTTTGGCTAATCTGGCGCTGACACAGCTCAAGGAAGTACTCGACGTCTACGCATCGCGGTCGGTGGAAAAAATCGGTTTCGTGCGCGACCGCGACGACCAGATCGATGCCATGTACACCTCGCTGTTTCGCGAGTTGCTGACTTACATGATGGAAGACCCACGCAACATCACGCCCTGCACGCATCTCCTGTTTTGCGCCAAGAACATCGAGCGCATCGGCGACCACGCCACCAACATCGCCGAGACGATCTACTATATCGTCACCGGGGACCAGATGCCGGCCGATCGTCCGAAGGGCGACAAGACGGACAAGGTTATTCTTCCCGCAACGCAACCAGCGAAATGAGTGTCTCTCGATACTAATGCGAATTTCGGATTCGCCACCTGACAGAAAATTGCGCTAAGCTTTCGACGCGCTGACTTCTCAGTTCCGCGATGAAGGCCCCGCCTCCAGGAGGCTGCGATGGAATATGTCCGCGAGTTTGCTCCTGCGCCGCCGATGTCGGGTATAATCGCTTGCGGCGTCTATACGGCTGGGCGGCGCATCGCCGACATTCCGATCGAGGAAGCCGGCGAATGGGCCGGGAAGCCGGGCCACGTGGTCTGGATCGGACTGCTGGAGCCCGACCGCAATTTGTTACTGCGCGTCCAGGCGCAATTCCATCTGCATGAGCTGGCGATCGAGGACGCCGAGCATCCGCACCAACGGCCGAAGATCGAGCAATATGGCGATGCCCTATTCATCGTTGCCCGCACGGCGCAGTTGATCGACAGCCGTGTCACCTTCGGCGAGACGCATCTGTTCGTCGGCGCCGGCTATATCGTCAGCGTCAGGCATGGCCCCTCGACCTCCTACGCCGCCGTTCGCCAGCACTGGGAAAGCTGTCCGCATTCCCTCGCCAAGGGCGAGGATTTCGTCCTCTACGCCATTCTCGATTTCATCGTCGACAACTACATGCCCGTGCTCGAGCAGATCGAAAACGAGGTCGAGGCGATCGAGGACAAGGTTCTGCTGAAACCGATGACCGGCTCCGATATCGAGCGGCTTTACATGCTGCGCCGCGATCTCTTGCGCCTGCGCAACGCTGCTCTGCCGCTGGTGGAGGTCTGCCGGCGGCTGACCAGCGCCGATCTGCCGCAAATCCACACAGCCATGCACCCGCTGTTTCGCGACGTCACCGACCATATCCGCACTGTCCAGGAAAAGATCGACAGCCTGCGTGAGGTTCTCGCTTTCGCCTTCGAGGCGAGCCTTCTGGTCGGTCAAAGCCAGGAGACGGCGATTTCCAAGAAGCTTGCCTCATGGGCCGCCATCTTGGCCGTGCCCACGGCATTCGCCGGCATTTATGGCATGAATTTCAGCGACATGCCGGAACTGAGGATGGAATATGGCTACCCGGCCGTCCTGGCGGCAATTGCCCTGATCTGCACGTTTCTTTACTGGCGGTTTCGCAAGAATGGGTGGCTGTAAGGGTAAGGGAATAGGCAGTAGCCAGTAGCCAGTAGAGAATAGGCAATACGGGAGTGAGTTGTTGGCGAAACGACCCTTGTGAAGCGCTATCTTCCCCTACTGCCTACTGCCTATCTATGCCGCCGCCGCTCCGATGCTGGCTGAAACGCCACGCGGGCGTGGTACTTGCAGTAGGGCCCGGTTTCGGCGGCGTCGTTGCCGCAGAAATGGAAATCTTCCGAAAGCGGATCGCCATTCGGCCATTTGCAGGTGCGCTCGTTCAGCTCGACGAGTTGCAGATGCCGCGAGATCGGCACGACGACGTTCTCGACCGGGCGGATATAGTGGCGCGCCACCGGTTCGGCATCGAACTGCGCCTTGAGCGCGGTCGCACCGATCGACATCGACGTGGTGGCATGGCGCGTGGCGCTTGCTGCCCGAGACACCGATTTCTGGATCGTCGATCCCTGTACCGTCTTCTTCTGGCGTGCCGGTGAAGCGGTCGTGCGTCCGCGACCGGACAGTTTCAGCCGGTGCACTTTGCCGATGACGGCATTGCGGCTGACCCCGCCAAGCTGTGCGGCGATCTGGCTGGCGCTGAGGCCCTCCGACCACAATTTTCTGAGAAGTTCGACTCGCTCGTCAGTCCAGTTCATGAGACCGCGCTCCTGCTGAAACGTGCGGCAATCGGAATCCATTCCCGACCCGGCTTCTGCCGGGCAGACACCACATATATCGGGTGATTAGGTCCGCCGCACGAAATCTAGTTATTTCTCTACTACAATTACCTTATGCGCTGACTCGGTGACAAGAGTCCCAAGGCCAACACGAATCGGTTTTTTCGGTTTTCCCCAACTTGCCCGGTCGCTTATGAGCCGGCGTTATGCTGGAGGGCTTGCCGCACGTCCTTGCGCGACCTTTTCGTTGACTTCACGGCCGAAAAACACGATAAGCCACAAGGGCCGCCGCTTTGGCGGCTTTTTGATTTTTCCGGTTCCGGAGACGCATATAATGAGCGGTTCGGCGCTTTTCGAGACCTTTGTTCGCGCACCCCTGGCTTTCGACCACGGTGAAGGCACCTGGCTGGTCACCGATAAGGGCGAGCGATATCTCGATTTCGCCGGCGGGATCGCCGTCAATTCATTGGGCTACAGCCATCCGCATTTGGTCGCGGCCCTCACCGAGCAGGCCGCCAAGCTCTGGCACGTCTCCAATCTGTACGAGATTCCGGGACAGAGCCGGCTCGGCGAGCGGCTGGCCGACGCCAGCTTCGCCGACAAGGTGTTTTTCACCAATTCCGGCGCAGAGGCGCTCGAATGCGCCATCAAGACGGCGCGGCGCTACCACTTCGTCAAGGGCCATCCCGAGCGATACCGCACAATCACCTTCGAAGGCGCCTTCCACGGCCGTACCCTGGCGACCATCGCCGCCGGCGGCCAGTACAAATACCTGGAAGGTTTCGGTCCCAAGGTCGACGGCTTCGACCAGGTCGGCTTCGACGATGTGGATGCAGCCGAAAAGGCGATCACGCCTGAAACCGCGGCGATCCTGATCGAGCCGGTGCAAGGCGAGGGCGGTATCAGGCAAGTGCCGACACAATCGCTGAAGCGGCTCAGGCAGCTCTGCGATCAGCACGGACTGCTTCTGATTTTCGACGAGGTCCAATGCGGCGTCGGCCGCACCGGAAAGCTGTTTGCGCATGAATGGGCGGGCGTCACCCCCGACCTGATGGCGGTGGCCAAGGGCATCGGCGGCGGCTTCCCGATGGGTGCCTGCCTCGCCACCGACCAGGCGGCGGTCGGCATGACCGCCGGCGTGCACGGCACCACCTTCGGCGGCAATCCGCTGGCGATGGCGGTCGGCAACGCCGTGCTCGACGTGGTGCTGGAAGACGGCTTTCTCGAGGACGTCCGGCGCAAGGCGCTGCTGTTGAAGCAGGGGCTCGCCGGTGTCGCCGACGAATTTCCGGATGTTATCGAAAGCATCAGGGGCACCGGCCTGATGCTTGGGCTTAAATGCGCGATGCCCAACACCAAGGTCACGGTGGCACTGCGTGACCAGCATCTCTTGACGGTTCCGGCCGGCGACAACGTTATCCGCCTGCTGCCGCCTCTCACCGTCACTGACGCCGAGATCCACGAGGCGCTCGAGCGCATTCGTGCCGGCGCCAAGAGCCTGGCGGATGCCATCGTCGCTGCCGCTGCGAAGTAATCCTGGAATTCCTGATGTCCCTTCGCCATTTTACCGATCTTTCTGCCGTTTCCGAAGGCGATCTGCGCTTCATGCTCGACGACGCAGCTGTGCGAAAGGCAAGGCTCAAGGCCGGAGAACGCAGCAAGCCGCTCGAAGGCAAGGTGCTGGCGATGATCTTCGACAAGCCGTCGACGCGCACGCGCGTATCGTTCGACGTCGGCATGCGGCAGTTGGGTGGCGAGACGATCATGCTGACCGGCACCGAGATGCAGCTTGGCCGCTCGGAGACCATTGCCGACACGGCCAAGGTGCTGTCGCGCTATGTCGATGCCATCATGATCCGCACCACCTCGCATGACCGGCTGTTGGAACTGACGGAAAACGCTACGGTCCCCGTCATCAACGGGCTGACCGACGAGACCCATCCCTGCCAGCTGATGGCCGACATCATGACCTTCGAAGAGCACCGCGGTCCGGTGGCCGGCAAGACGATCGCCTGGACCGGCGACGGCAACAACGTGCTGCATTCGCTCCTGGAGGCATCTGCGCGGTTCCAATTCAAGCTGAACGTCGCCGTGCCCGAGGGCAGCGAACCGGCTCAGAAGCATGTCGACTGGTCGAAAGCCAATGGCGGCAAGCTGAAATTCACCCGCTCGCCCGAGGAGGCCGTTCACGAGGCCGACTGCATCGTCACCGACTGCTGGGTGTCGATGGGCCAGGAGCACCGTGCCCGCGGCCACAATGTCTTCCTGCCCTATCAGGTCAATGCGGCACTGATGGCGAAAGCCAAGCCGGACGCGCTGTTCATGCACTGTCTGCCGGCGCATCGCGGTGAGGAGGTTACCGACGAGGTCATCGACGGACCGCATTCTGTGGTGTTCGATGAGGCCGAGAACCGGCTCCATGCCCAGAAGGCGGTCCTGGCCTGGTGCCTGGGCGCTTGATACGGGCCGCGATGATCCGGGCCGGCCTGATCTGCGCCGCCTTGATCCGGGCCGCCTTGATCTGGGCCGCCTTGATCCGGGAGTGGGTGGTGCCTATCTCAGGCGCATCACGCAAATCGAGCGCGTCTCGTCGCATGCGCCCCGGAGGGCGGCATCGCCGCGCCCCGGAGCTTTGTCATGTTGGAAACTCATCAATTGGCTGAACATAAACCCAAGCTCGGCGAATTCGGCTACGCCGGCGACGATCATGTCTTGCCGTTCGAGGTCGGCCCGCTCGACGTGCGCGGCCGCACCGTCCAGCTCGGGCCGATGCTCGACGCCATTCTCAGCCGCCACGACTATCCCGAGCCGGTCGCCCGGCTCCTGGCCGAAGCCTGTGTGCTGACGGTACTGCTCGGAACTTCGCTGAAATTCGAGGGCAAGTTCATTCTGCAGACCCGCACCGACGGGCCGGTCGACATGCTGGTCGCCGATTTCTCCACGCCGCACGCGCTGCGCGCTTATGCCCGCTTCGATGCCGACCGGCTGCAGGCTTTGACTTCTGCCGGCGAGACGTCACCGCAGACGCTGCTCGGCAGCGGCGTCCTGGCGCTGACCATTGACCAGGGCGCTCACACGCAGCGCTACCAGGGCATCGTCCAGCTCGACGGCGTCACACTGGAAGATGCCGCACGCACCTATTTCCGCCAGTCGGAGCAGATTCCGACGGACCTCCGCCTTTCGGTTGCCAAGCTTCTGACGCCCGGCGTCGGCGGTGCCCGCGAGCAATGGCGGGCCGGTGGCCTGCTGGCGCAATTCCTGCCGCAGTCGGCGGAGCGTATGCGCGTACCCGACCTTCCCGGTGGCGACGGCGATCCGCGTGAGGAAATCCATGACCCGACCGACAATTCCTGGCAGGAGCTGCTGGCGCTGCTTGGTACCATTGAACCGACCGAGCTGATCGATCCGACGATCGGCGCCGAACGGCTGCTTTACCGGCTTTTCCACGAGCATGGCGTCCGCGTGTTCGGCGGCGTGCCGGTCGCCGACCAGTGCTCATGCTCGAGGGAGAAGATCCGCGGCATTCTCGAAGGCTTTTCCGCCGAGGAGATCAGGGACAGCACCGAGGATGGCAGCATTCACGTCGCCTGCGAATTCTGCTCGAAGCAATATGACTTCGACCCGGCGGAGTTTGCAGCGGCTGGATGACGGCCCTCAATTGACGGTGCGCCGCGTGCCCGGCAAATCGAGCGAGAAGGCGGGGATGGCGACGTCGAACGTCTCGCCCCGCTTGTTGCGCATTGTGTAGTGCCCGACCATGATGCCGGACGGGGTCGAGAGCGGGCATCCGGACGTATACTGATAGCTGTCGCCGGGGTTGAGTCCGGGTTGCTCGCCGACGACCCCGGTGCCGCGCACTTCCTCGACTTTGCCGGTACCGTCGGTGATGTGCCAGTAGCGTGAAAGAAGCTGCACGAACTCATCCGACTGATTGTCGATGGTCACCTGGTAGCCCCAGACATAGCGGTTTTGCGGCGGATCGGAGTGATCCTCCAGATAGAACGGCCTGACCTGCACTTCGATGTTGCGGGTGACGGCGCTGTACATAAACTGCTCCAAAGCAATGTAGATGGAACTTTCGATGCTCAGCGCAGTTTGGTCAACGATGCGCAGCATCTTCTTGCCCGATCTCAAGCGCAGGTGCCGAAAAACAATGTCATTTGAGTGACACATGACAATGATGGTGTGCAGGCTTGTGCCGGACGACTCAGCGTTCTGTCGAATTGTTGAAAACGGCTGTCATGCGGCCGGCATTTCTGGAGTGACCAGATCTCGATGGAACCGACATACGCAGCCGCCCTCCTTTCCATAGCCCTCCTTCTTTCAAATCTCGCCAGCATCCTGTTAGCTTCGCAGAAGCTGAAGCGACCAGCCAGTATTGCACCGCCCGCGGCCAACGCGCCGCCGGTATCGATCGTCATCCCGGCGCGCGGCGTCGAGCCGTTTGCCGAAGAGACGCTGGAGCGCGCCTTCTCACTCGACTGGCCGCGCTACGAACTCATCTTCTGTGTCGCCCATGCCGACGACCCGGTGGTCAAGCCGATCACCGCCGCAATGGCGCGCTTTCCAGCTATTCGCGCCCGCCTTCTGGTCGGTGACGACCGCATCAGCGGCAATCCAAAACTCAACAATTGCGTGAAGGGTTGGGAGGCGGCGCGTTATCGCTGGGTCATCCTTGCCGATTCCAACGTGCTTATGCCGAGCGACTACGTCCAGTACCTGATGGCGGCGTGGCGGCACGACACTGGCCTCGTCTGCTCGACGCCGATCGGCTCGCGGCCGGACGGCTTCTGGGGGGAGGTCGAATGCGCCTTTCTCAACACGCTGCAGGCACGCTGGCAGTACGCTGGAGAGGCGCTCGGCCTCGGCTTCGCCCAGGGTAAGAGCATGTTGTGGAACAAGCCAATGCTCGATGCCAATGGCGGCATCCGCGCGCTTGCCGCCGAGATCGCCGAGGACGCCGCCGCGACCAAGCTGGTCAATGGGCTCGGACTGCGGGTCAATCTTGTCGCCTCTCCCTTCGAACAGCCGCTCGGCCGGCGCACGCTTGGCGAGATCTGGTCACGGCAGGCGCGCTGGGCGCGGCTGCGCCGCGTCACCTTTGCACTGTTCTTTGCCCCCGAAATCCTGATCGGCGCGGCACCGCCGCTAGTGCTTGCACTGATCGCTGCGGCTGACGCCGGCGTCAGCCTGCCGGCAACCGCCATCGCCGTGCTGGTCGCGGCCTACCTGCCGGAATGCGCCTTGGCCTCGGCCAAGGGATGGCACCTGTCGCCGCGCACGATCCCGGCGATGATGGCACGAGACCTGATGCTTCCCGCCATTTGGGCGCGCGGATGGCTGAGCGGCGCCGTCGACTGGCGCGGCAACGTGATGACTATCCAGACAAAGACTGTCGCGGAGCTGGAAGAGACCCCGTCCGGCGCCTGATCGGCACGTCCCCGCTGCCTCTGTTCGGCCCGCCCTTATCCGGCAACTCTCAGTGCCTGCTCGATGTCTTCGAGCAGGTCGTCGGCGTCCTCAAGGCCGACTGACAGCCTGAGCGTTCCCGGTCCGATGCCGAGCTCGGCGCGGGCTTCATCAGTCAAGTTCTTGTGTGTGGTCGTCGCCGGATGGGTGATCAGGCTCTTGGCGTCGCCGAGATTGTTGGAAATCAGCACGACGTCGAGTGCGTTCTGGAAGGCAAAGGCCGCCTGCTTGCCGCCCTTCACATCGAAGCAAATCAGCGTCGAGCCGCCTGACATCTGCTTCTTGACCACGGCCGCTTGCGGGTGGTCGGCGCGGCCGGGATAGATGACGCGGGCGATTTGCGGGCGCTCGGCCAGGAAATCCGCGATGCGGCCGGCACTTTCCGTCTGCTGGCGTACGCGTAGCGGCAGCGTCTCCAGGCCTTTCAGCAGCGTCCAGGCATTGAAGGGCGAGAGGCTGGGGCCGGTGTGGCGGAAATAGTCATGCAGATTCTCGTCGATCCATTTCTTGTCCGACAGAACGATGCCGCCAAGACAACGCCCCTGGCCGTCAATATGCTTCGTGGCCGAATAGACGACGATGTGGGCGCCGAGCTGCAGGGGTTTCTGCTGCAAGGGCGTAGCGAAGACATTATCGACGATCAGCCTGGCGCCGATCGAATTGGCAAGTGCCGCGACGGCGGCAATGTCGACTACCTCCAGCGTTGGATTGGTAGGGCTTTCCAGGAAAAACAGTTTGGTGTTTGGCTTGACCGCCTTTTCCCAATTGGCGATGTCGGTGCCGTCGACCAGCGTTGCCTCAATGCCGTATTTCGGCGCCAGCGTCTCGATCACCCAGCGGCAGGAGCCGAACAGCGCGCGCGCCGCCACGATATGGTCGCCCGCCTTGGCGCTACACAGCAGTGCTGCCGTCACCGCCGCCATGCCGGATGCCGTCGCGCGCGCGTCCTCGGCTCCTTCCAGCGCGCACATGCGTTTCTCAAACATGTCGACCGTCGGATTGGCATAGCGCGAATAGATGAAGCCCGGCTCCTCGCCCTTGAAGCGGGCCTCCGCCGCTTGCGCCGTCTCGTAGACATAGCCTTGGGTGAGATACATCGCCTCGGAGGTCTCGCCGAAGCCGGAACGCAGCGTCCCGGCATGCACGAGTGCGGTCTGAGGCTTCCAGTCGCGCTTCTTGGTCATCATTCCATCCAAACACCAAAATTGGTCCAAACAACAAAAAACCGGCCGCGAAAGTCGCAACCGGTCCATATGGCCTTGCGGCCGACGGTCCTTTAGCGACTTGTTTAACGTGGCTGCAAGCCGACCGGCCAAATCACCACGGGATAACGAGCTTTAGACCCGCGCCACGCTTGCGTCAATTGCCGGCATGATTAAGAGGGTTGTACCAAGCAGGTGCCAAAGGCGTCCACGGTCGGACCTGCGACAGAACAAGACCTCGCCCGGCCTTCGAACGGAGCCAGACCCTTGCGGCAGACAGGCATTCTTCCCGATCAGCATATTTCCGAGCTGTTCCAGACGGGCGCGCTGAAATCGCCGCGCATGCTCGATGCCGATCAGATCCAGCCGGCCAGCCTTGACCTCAGGCTCGGCGACAAGGCCTGGCGAGTGCGTGCTTCCTTCTTGCCCGGCCCGGACCACAGGGTTGTCGACAAGCTCGACCGGCTGAAGCTGCACGAGATCAACCTCGCCGAAGGTGCGGTGCTGGAAACCGGCTGCGTCTACATCGTGCCGCTGCTCGAAAGCCTGGCGCTGCCCGCCCATATTTCCGCCTCCGCCAACCCGAAAAGCTCGACCGGACGGCTCGATATCTTCACCCGCGTAATGACCGACCGTGGCCACGAGTTCGACAAGATCGCCGCTGGCTATGAAGGCCCGCTCTATCTGGAGGTCAGCCCGCGCACTTTCCCGATCATCGTGCGGACCGGCTCGCGGCTGTCGCAGATCAGGTTCCGCACCGGCAATGCGCTCTTGTCGGAAAGCGAGCTGCACGAGTTGCACCGCGCCGAAATGTTGGTCGCCACCGAACCACCCAACATCTCAGGCGGCGGAATCGCGCTGTCGATCGATCTCGACGGCGACAAGGACGGGCTGGTCGGCTATCGCGGCAAGCACCACACCGGCCTGGTCGACGTCGACAAGCGCGCCGCGCAGGATGTCGTCGATTTCTGGGAGCCGCTCTACAAAAGCGGCGCCGGCGAGCTGGTGCTCGATCCGGACGAATTCTACATCTTGGTGTCGCGCGAGGCGGTCCATGTGCCGCCACTCTACGCCGCCGAAATGACGCCTTTCGACCCGCTGGTCGGCGAGTTCCGCGTCCATTATGCCGGTTTCTTCGACCCGGGTTTCGGCCATTCGGCGTCGGGCGGCACCGGCAGCCGGGCGGTGCTCGAGGTGCGTAGCCACGAAGTGCCGTTCATCCTCGACCACGGCCAGATCGTCGGACGGTTGGTCTACGAGCACATGCTGAAACGGCCGCAGGCGCTCTACGGCACAGATCTCGGCTCGAACTATCAGGCGCAGGGCCTGAAACTGTCCAAGCATTTCCGCGCCGCGCGATGAGTTTGGAACTGCCAATCTCC
This sequence comes from Mesorhizobium sp. M0048, assembly GCF_040323405.1. Lineage (NCBI taxonomy): Bacteria > Pseudomonadati > Pseudomonadota > Alphaproteobacteria > Hyphomicrobiales > Phyllobacteriaceae > Mesorhizobium > Mesorhizobium sp. M0048. The sequence goes on from NZ_JAMYUV010000006.1 coordinate 201,150, forward strand.
CCCACGAGGGGGGAGATCACGCTGTCATCGACGCCTCAAAGCGCCTTCACCGCCACCTTCACCGGCTGCTCGATTTCAAGCGGGTTGCGCAGCGGCAGGCCGAAATCCTGCGCCTCGATTTCGAATACGTCACCGGCCTCGGTCCTGATGCCGTCGGCGAAGGACAGTGTTGCCGTGCCGAACATGTGTACATGCACATCACCCGGCTGGCGGAAGGCCGAGTATTTGAAGTGGTGATGCTCGAGATTGCCAATGGTGTGCGACATGTTCGCCTCGCCCGACAGGAACGGCTTTTCCCAAAGCAGCTTGCCGTCGCGCAGGATGCGTGAAGCGCCGCGGATATCGGACGGCAGGTCGCCGATCAGGATCTCCGGGCCGAACGAAGCGTTACGCAGCTTGGAATGGGCGAGGAAGAGATAGTTCACACGCTCGGTGACGTGGTCGGAAAACTCGTTCGACAGGGTGAAGCCGACGCGGAATGGGGCGCCGTCGTCGCCGATCACATAGATACCGGCGATTTCCGGCTCCTCGCCGGCATCCTGGGCGAAGGCCGGCGACACAAGCGCCGCACCGGGCGCCACCGCCATAGTGCCGTTGCCCTTGTAGAACCATTCCGGCTGCACGCCGATCTGGCCCTTCGCCGGCTTGCCACCCTCAAGCCCCATGCGGAACATCTTCATGGAATCGGTCAGCTGTTCCTCGCCGTCCGTGCTGAGCTTCTTGTGCATGGAATCGCGGGTCGCGGCGGAGCCGAGATGCGTCAGCCCGGTGCCGGTGAGATGGAGATGCGCCGGATCGGGATGGTTGATCGGCGACAGCAGTCGTCCCTTCTTGTAGGCTGCGTCCAGATCGATGGTTTCGCCGAAGCCCTTGCGCTCGATCAGGGCGACAAGCCCGCTGCCGGTGCGCGCGGCTTCCATCGCCAGCGAATAGACGCTGCGCGCGCCGTTGATGACGCGGGTCTTGCCGCCGTTGCGGGCAACGACGCGGATCGTCTCGGCGTCGTCGAGGATCTGTGAGATCAGCATGGTAACCCTCTCTGAATTGCGGGCTTGGCGTGCCTTTCTTGGCAAACCCTGCCCGGCGCGGCTCGGACCGTTGTCCGCGCCTCGATTGAAATTCTTCGTCCGGATTGCGCTCGCGGATCAGGTCCCTCGAGGGACTTCTTTGCGCCGCCCGGCAGCGCCGCGATGTGACCCGTATGCCTCCTGGTTGCCTCTCAAGCCTTGTTCTTGTTGTAGACGTCGAAGACGACGGCGCCGAGCAGCACCAGGCCTTTGACCACCTGCTGCCAGTCGACATTGACGCCCATGATCGACATGCCGTTGTTCATGACGCCCATGATGAAGCCGCCGACCACCGCGCCGATGACCTGGCCGACGCCGCCCATCGCCGAAGCGCCACCGATGAACACCGCGGCGATGACGTCGAGCTCGCTGCCGAGGCCGGCCGCCGGCACAGCCTGCCCCAGGCGCGCTGCGATAATCAGGCCGCCGAGTGCCGACAGCACGCCCATATTGATGAACACCATCAACGTCAGCCGTTCGGTCTTGATGCCCGATAGCTGGGCTGCCTTGGCATTGCCGCCCATCGCATAGATGCGGCGGCCGATCGTCATGCGTTTGGTAACGAAGACGAACAACGCGATCAGCACACCCATCACCATGAGAACGATGGGGAGGCCCCTATAGGTGGCGAATTGGTAAACGAGAAACAGCGCCAGCGCGCTGATCACCAGGGTCTTGACGACGAACAGCGAGAAGGGCTCGGCTTCGTAGCCATGCTTCTCGCGGGTGCGCCGTGCCCTGAGCCCGAAATAGGCATAGGCGAGCACGGCGACGAGGCCGATCACGATCGTCGTCAGGTGCAGCGTGAGGCCGCTGCCGACAATGGTTTTGCCGGCGGCGTTCACGGTTGGCGGTATCAGTGTCAATGGGCCGATCAGGTCCGGAATGAAGCCGGAACTGAGCGCCTTGAAGCCGACTGGAAGCGGCCCCACGGAAGACCCGCCACCGAGCAGCGCCTGGCAGATGCCGCGGAAGATCAGCATGCCCGCCAGCGTGACGATAAAGCTCGGTATTCGGTGATAGGCAATCCAGTAGCCTTGTGCCGCGCCGATCGCACCACCGACGATCAGGCAGATGATCGACACCACCAGCGGATTGCTCAATGGGCCAAGCGGCCAGATGACCATCATCATCGCCGCCAGTGCGCCGATGAAGCCGGCGACTGAGCCGACGCTGAGATCGATATGGCCCGAAACGATCACCAGAAGCATGCCCAGCGCCATCACGATGATGAAGCTGTTCTGCTGCACGAGATTGCTGAGGTTCACCGGCTTGAACAGCGTTCCGGACGTGGTGAACTGGAAGAACACCATGATTGCGATCAACGCCAGCACCAACCCGTATTCGCGCAGATTGGTGACCAGCGCCGAGACGGCAATGCGAGGTGCCTGTTGTATATCCTGGGCGACGCCGGTTTGCGGCCCGGGAGCGCTTTCGGTGCTCATGATGCTTTCCCTTCTCCACGGACGATGGCGCGCATGATCTTTTCCTGGCTGGCGTCGCTCGCCGCCATTTCGCCGACGATGCGTCCTTCGTTCATGACGTAGATGCGGTCGGTGATGCCGAGCAGTTCGGGCATTTCCGACGAGATGACGATGATTGCCTTACCCTCGGAGGCGAGACGCGCGATGATCGTATAGATTTCATATTTGGCGCCGACATCGATACCGCGTGTCGGCTCGTCGAGGATCAGCACTTCCGGATTGGCGAACAGCCATTTCGACAGCACCACCTTCTGCTGATTGCCGCCAGAAAGGTTGCCGGTCATCTGGTAGACGCTTGAGGCGCGGATATTGGTCCTGCCGCGATAATCGTTGGCGACGGAAAGCTCGCGCAAATCCTCGATCACGCCATGGCGCGAGACGCCGGGCAGGTTGGCCAGCGTGATGTTATGCTTGATATGGTCGATCAAGTTGAGACCGTAGGTCTTGCGGTCCTCCGTAACATAGGCGATGCCGTGTTCCACCGCCTTGCTCACCGAAGAGACATCGATCGGCTTGCCGTTAAGGAACACCTCGCCCGTGATGCGACGGCCATAGGACCGGCCGAACAGGCTCATGGCAAACTCGGTCCGGCCGGCGCCCATCAGCCCGGCAATGCCGACCACCTCGCCCTTGCGGGCGTTGAGGTTGATGCCCTTGATGACCTGCCGCTCGGCATGGATGGGATGGTAGACCGACCAGTTTTTCACTTCGAGAACGGTCTCACCGATCTTCGGCTCTCGCGGCGGGTAGCGGTCGTCGAGCGAACGGCCGACCATCGACGTGATGATGCGGTCCTCCGAGATGTCCTTCTTGGCCAACGTCTCGATGGTCCGGCCGTCACGGATGATCGTGACCTTGTCGGCGACCCGGTTCACCTCGTTGAGCTTGTGGGAGATCAGGATCGAAGTGATGCCCTGCCGCTTGAATTCGAGCAGCAGATCGAGCAGCGCCTGGCTGTCCTTTTCGGACAGGCTCGCCGTCGGCTCGTCCAGAATGAGCAGCTTCACTTCCTTGCTGAGCGCCTTGGCGATCTCGACCAGCTGCTGCTTGCCGACGCCGATATTGGTGATCAGCGTGTTGGGGTCTTCCTTGAGGCCGACCTTCTTGAGCAGGGCGCTGGTGCGCGTCTCGTTGGCATTCCAGTCGATGACGCCGTATCTGGCCTGCTCGTTGCCGAGAAATATGTTTTCGGCGATAGACAGCATCGGCACCAGCGCAAGCTCCTGGTGGATGATGACGATGCCCTTGCGCTCGCTGTCATGGATGCCTTTAAAATGGCACTCATCGCCGCGATAGATGATCTGGCCGTCATAGGTGCCGGACGGATACACACCCGACAGCACCTTCATCAGCGTCGACTTGCCGGCGCCGTTCTCGCCGACCACGGCATGGATCTCGCCTTCCTCGACCATGAGCTTGACGTTCGACAGCGCCTTGACGCCTGGAAACGTCTTGGTGATGTCGCGCATCTCCAAAATCGTCGATGCCATTGAGAATACCACTCCTGCGAGGTCCGCAAACAATACCGGGCTGGCTCGCCAACGAAAAGGGGCCCTGCCTGCGCAGGACCCCAGGCTTTGTAACCGCGATTACTTCAGTTCTTCGGCCTTGATGTAGCCGGAGTCGACCACCAGCGCCTGGTAGTTCGACTTGTCGACGTCATGCGGCGTCAACAGGATCGAGGGAACGACCTTGACGTCGTTGTTGTAGGTCGTGGTGTCGAGGCCTTCCGGCTTGCCGCCCGAGAGCACCTTGTCGACGAGTTCGACCGTCGCCTTGGCGAGTTCGCGGGTGTCCTTGAACACGGTCGAATACTGTTCGCCGGCAATGATCGCCTTGACCGAAGCGGTCTCGGCGTCCTGTCCGGTGACGATCGGCCATGGCTGATCGGCAGTGCCGTAGCCTACGGCACGCAGCGAAGCGATGATGCCGCGCGACAGGCCGTCATAGGGCGAGAGCACGCCATCGACGCGGCTGCCGTCCGAGTAGTTGGCGGAGAGCAGATTGTCCATGCGGGCCTGGGCGGTTGCCGCCAGCCAGCGCAGCGTGCCGACCTTGTCCATGCCCATCTGGCCGGACTTCACGACGAGGGTCTTGTCGTCGATCAGCGGCTGAAGAACCGACATGGCGCCGTTATAGAAGAAGAACGCATTGTTGTCGTCCGGCGAACCGCCGAACAGCTCGATGTTGAACGGACCCTTCTTCTCGGGATAGCCGAGGCCCTTGAGCAGCGATTTTGCCTGGATGACGCCGACGCCGAAATTGTCGAAGGTGGTGTAGTAATCGACATTTGGCGTCTTCTTGATCAGGCGGTCGTAAGCGACGACGACGACGCCTGCGTCATTCGCCTTCTGCAGCGCATCGCCCATCGTGGTGCCGTCGATCGAAGCGATGATCAGCGCCTTCGGGCCCTTGGTGATTTCGTTTTCCAGCTGGCTGAGCTGGTTCGGAATGTCGTCCTGCGCGTATTGCAGGTCGACAGTGTAGCCCAGAGCCTCGAGCTGGGACTTGACGGCGTCGCCATCGTTGATCCAGCGCTGCGAGGTCTTGGTGGGCATCAGCACGCCGACCAGGCCTTCGCCCGCCTGCGCCGGCAGCGTCATAGCCGCGATGCCTAGGGCCGCGACGGCGGCCAGTGTCTTGATAATCTTCACATTAACTCTCCCTGGTTGATGGACGCGTACCCTTGGGTTTCGTGGGCCGCGCAATCGTGCAGGAGCGCCAAAGGCGCCGCTGCCGTCAATCGATCTCCGGTATCCTCCCAATCGGCCCCGAAACTCTGGGTTCAATCGATACGAGTTTTCTCTCGTCGCCGATCGTCAAGTGTCAGGACGCGCGAAGGGTGTGTCGCTTTGCCATAACTGTCAAATGCGATCTTTGATGGTTGCTATATCGAGACTGATATGGCTTAGGCTAGTGAGGACGCTGCCGGATTTTGCCGGGGCGCCGGGCGTGCGAGTAGGGAAAAATCATGGCGGCGCTGCGAAATCCTGGCGGAATATCAGCCGGTTACGATGAAATCCCGGGCGATGGCGGAACCTTGCTGCGCAGCGGCTTGAGCCTGCGTCACATGCGCATGATCGCAGCCCTCGACGAGCACGGCCGGGTGAGCGCCGCGGCCCAGGTCATGAACATCTCGCAGCCGGCGGCCTCGCGCATGATCGCCGAGATGGAGGCCGTGCTCGATGTCAAGCTCTGCGAAAGGCTGCCGCGCGGCATCACGCTGACGCCCTATGGCAAGGCGTTGGCACGGCGCGCGCGATCGATCCTGCTCGAGATGCGCGAGGTCGACCGTGAGATTTTCGAGCTCAAGGCGGGCAAGGGCGGCTCGGTGTTCCTGGGAGCGGTAACAGCACCGGCGATCGAGCTGGCGGTACCGGCGATCCGCGAGATCCGGCGCCTCTATCCGCGCATCGAAATCACCATGCAGGTCGAGACCTCGAACGTGTTGGCGCGCGAGCTGATCGCCTCGCGCCACGATTTCATCATCGCCCGCATCCCCGACGACCTCAATCCGCGGCTGTTCGAAGCCCGCGTCATCGGCGTCGAGAAGGCCTGCCTGATCGTGCGCCGCGGCCACCCGCTGACCAAGGGCAAGGTGGTGCGGCTGGAAGACACCGCCGCCTATGACTGGGTTTTCCAGTCGGGCGGCTCGCCGCTGCGCCAGGCGATGGAGAGCAACTTTCTGAACCGAAATATCGCGTTGCCGGACCGCATCCTCAATACCAGCTCGCTGCTATTGACTCTGGTCATGGTCGCGCAATCCGACGCCATCGCGCCGGTTTCGATCCAGGTCGCGAAGTTCATCCAGAACCCGGAAGGCCTGGCCGGCGCCATCGATGTTGTCCAGACCGAGTTCGACATCGAGGTCAGACCCTACAGCCTGATCACGGTGAAGAACCGCGCGCTGTCGCCGGCAGCCAAGATGCTGCACGATTTCATTTTGCGAGAGGTGGGCTGAGGCTTGGAGCGAATAGCGGGGCGCATTCCGTGGCCCCGAGCGGCGCCGGTGCACGTTGGCAATAGCGAGGATGCTCAAAAAAGCCCGCCAGCAGAAGCCAGCGGGCAAAGGGTAGACATTCCGGTTGGGGTCATTCGAGGCCCCGCCGACCCTCAATGTGAAATATTCCAGGAACCGGTACATCGGCCAAACAGATGAAAGGCGGCCAGCCGGGTTGCAAAAAACTGCCTATAAATCCGCTGGTTTTCAGATTGGCCAAAACAAGTGCAATGCACTGGGGCAAAAGCTGGAGCGGGTAGCGGGAATCGAACCCGCGCGTTCAGCTTGGGAAGCTGACAAGCTACCATTACATCATACCCGCGCTGGTTCCTCCGATATCATGGCCCGGCGCCGATGCGCAATCCCGGTTTGAGGGCTCGGCTTGATGCAGGGCTGTCAACTGCGTATTTCTGGGCATGTGCCCGAATCGCGGCACCCGACTGTGGAGACAGGCCTTGTCCGCACTGAACCGCTTTCTCGGCGATACGCCGCTCCGGGTGATCCTTAAGCTGCTTGTGGTGTCGTTCCTCGTCGGCTTGGTCATGAATGCCTTCGGCTGGTCGCCGATGGACGTGCTTTACGGCATCCGCAAATTCTTCATCGACCTGTGGAACTTGGGCTTCCACGCCATCGACCGTTTCCTCGGCTACATCCTGCTCGGTGCTGCAATCGTCGTGCCGGCCTTCATCCTGCTCAGGATCGCCAATTTCAGGAAGTGAATTTCAGGCGTATTCCGCAGCCAGCTCGAACAGGATGGCGTGGCGTGCGGCGAGTGCTGCGACATCCGCCGAATAGCCGCCGCCGATGACCCCGCACACCGGGATATCGAGCGTGCGGAAATGGCGGATCACCATATCGTCACGGGCGCGCAGCCCGTCATCCGTGAGCGACAACCTGCCGAGCCGGTCCTCGACATGGACATCGACGCCGGCATTGTAGAAGACGAGATCCCAGCGCCTTCGCGCCGACAGCTCCGGCAGGATGGCGTTCAGCCGCTCCAGATAGGCTGCATCGCCGGCGCCGTCGGGCAGGGCGATGTCCAGATCGGAGGCGATCTTGCGCGCGGGGTAGTTGCGGTCGCCATGCATGGAGAAGGTGAACACGCGCGGCTCGTCGCCCAGGATGTCGGCCGTGCCGTCGCCCTGATGCACGTCGAGGTCGACGACCAGGATGTTTTGGGCAGCAGCTTCGGCAAGCAGCACCAGCGCGGCAACGGCTACGTCATTGAAGGTGCAGAAGCCGGCGCCGTGCGCGCGCCGCGCATGATGGCTGCCGCCGGCGGTGTTGCAGGCGATGCCGGTCAGCAAGGCCAGCCGCGCCGCCAGCACCGTGCCGGCCGTTGCGAGCTGCGCCCTCAGCGAAACCCGCTGTCCAATGGGGAAACCGATCTCGCGCTCGATCCTCACCGGCACTTCGCAGGCAAGCACCTGGTCGACATAGTCTGCCGCGTGGGCAAGCTTCAGCCATGATGGCCGCGCCGCCTCCGGCATGTTGAGCGCTTTGGGCTGCGCCAGGCCGCGCGCCCGCAAGGCATCCATCAGCAGCGGATATTTGCTCATCGGGAAGCGGTGGTTGACCGCGAAGCCGGCGTCGTAGTCGGGATGATGAACGATCTGCAAGGGCATGGGACGGGCGGTGCGCCAGAGGCGGGTTTCGGTTGACCATAGCGGGGTGGATGGTTGCGCGAGGTCCCCAAATTGGGGCACATCGGCCAGCCGATCAAGCCGCAACAGGAAGCAACACGCGTTTGGAGCAGGCTTTACCCACCGAAGCCCACGCCACCGAAGCCAGGGCCTTCGTCGTCACCAACCGCTCGGTGCTCGCCATCGCCGTGCCGATGACGCTCGCCTATCTGACGACGCCGTTGCTCGGAATCGTCGACACGGCGGTGGTTGGGCAGTTCGGCGATGCCGCCCTTCTCGGCGGCCTGGCGGCCGGCGCCCTGATCTTCGACGTCGTTTTCACCACCTTCAACTTCCTGCGCTCCGGCACCACCGGCCTCGTCGCCCAGGCCTTCGGGCGCGGCGATGCGCTGGAGGAGCAGGCGGTGTTCTGGCGCGCCGTGCTGATCGCGGTCGTCGCCGGCGTCGTGCTTGCCGCGCTTGCGCCGCTGGTTTCCGCCGCCGGGCAATGGTTCATCGGCGCCGAACCGCGCGTCAGCGCGGCGATGGACGTCTATATCCGCATCAGGATGCTCGCAGCGCCGTTCTCGCTGATCAATTACACCATCCTTGGCTACGTGCTTGGGCGCGGCGAGGGCGGGCTCGGGCTGATGCTGCAATTGATACTGAACGGCATCAATATCGCTCTCTGCTTCCTGCTTGGGCTGGAGCTCGGCTGGGGCGTTGCCGGCGTTGCCTGGGCAACGGTCACCGGCGAATTCGTCGCCATGCTGCTTGGTCTTACCATTGTCGGCCGGCGCTTTTGGGCAGCGCCCACGCTGCCGCGCCACCGCGTCCTCGACTTGCCGGCATTCCTGCGCATGATGTCGCTCAATCGCGATATCATGATCCGCTCCTTTTCGCTGCTCGCCGCCTTTGCGCTGTTCACGCGTCAAGGCGCGCAGTTCGGCACGCTGACGCTGGCCGCCAACGCCGTGCTGATGAACCTCTTCCTGGTTGCCGGCTATTTCCTCGATGGTTTCGCCACTGCCGCCGAGCAGCTCGCCGGCCGCGCCATTGGAGCGCGCGCCGCCACCGCCTTTAACCAGGCGGTGCGGCTGACGCTGCTTTGGGGGCTCGGTCTGGCGGGCGCGGCGACGCTCTTCTTCCTGCTGGAGGGCACCGATCTCGTCGCCCTGATCACGACCTCGACGGACGTTCGCGCCATTGCCGACATCTACTTGCCATGGGCGGCGTTCACCGCGCTCAGCGGCGTGCTGGCTTTCGAGATGGACGGTGTCTTCATCGGCGCAACATGGTCGCGCGACATGCGCAACATGATGCTGGTGTCGTTCCTGTCGTTCAGCGCCGCCCTGCTGATTCTGGTGCCGGCCTTCGGCAATCACGGATTGTGGGCGGCGTTGCATGTCTTCCTGCTGGTACGCGGCTTCAGCCTGCTCGCCATATTGCGGCTGCGGGTGCGCACCGCCTTTAACTGATCGCTAAAGCGGTTTCACCGCCCATTGATCGAGGCGGCTGTCGCGAAGCTCGCGCAGCGACTTCAGCCCTTGACTGTCCATGAAACGGGCCATGCCGGAAAGAATGCGCCCCGGCAGCGCGGGCCCAGCATAGATCATGCCGGTATAGAGCTGCACGAGATCGGCGCCGGCGCGGATCTTTTCCAGGGCCGTCTCGGCGGAATCAACGCCGCCGACGCCAAGGATAGTGGGATCCGGGCCAAGCAGTTTTCGCATCCTTGCCAGGACGATGGTCGAGCGCTCGAACAAGGGTTTCCCCGAAAGCCCGCCAGCCTCGCTGGCAAGGCCGGCGCTGCGCAGGCCGGATCGCGCGATCGTGGTGTTGGAGACGATGAGGCCGTCAATCTGCTTCTCGGTGAGCTCGGCGGCGATGTCCTCCAACTCGGCCTCGACCAGGTCCGGTGCGATCTTGAGGAAGACGGGTGGTCTCGCGGATGCTGCCTCACGCGCGGCCATGACACGCGACAGAAGTTCGCCAAGTTGTTCGCGTGCCTGCATGTTGCGCAGGCCCGGCGTGTTCGGCGAGGAGATGTTGATTGCCAGATAACTGGCATATCGCGCAAACCGGACCACGCCGCGTTCATAGTCACTGACGCGGTCAGTGCTGTCCTTGTTGGCGCCGATGTTGACGCCGACGATGCCGGCACGGCCCATGCGGGCGGCAAGGCGCTTTTCCGCGGCGTCGTGGCCCTCATTGTTGAAGCCCAGCCGATTGATCACCGCCCCGTCCGAAGGCAGCCGGAAAACGCGCGGCTTCGGATTGCCGCCCTGCGGCAGCGGCGTGATCGTGCCGACCTCGGCGAAGCCGAAGCCGAGGCCGAGCAGCGCGTCCGGCACTTCGGCATTCTTGTCGTAACCCGCCGCCATGCCGAGCGGGTTCGGGAAATCGAGTCCGCAAAGGTTGACCTTTAGCCTGTTGTCCTGCGGCGGACGACCGGCGACCGGCAGCCCGCATCTCAGCGCGGCGATCGACAGTCCATGCGCGGTTTCCGGATCGAGCGTGAACAGCAGTTTCTGGCCGATCCGGCCGAGCGCGCTCATTCGGCCTCCAGCGCCGGGAATTCATGCTGCCCGTCGGCGCCGAGCGGCAATGCCCGCACCGAAACGACCGCATCGAGGCCGAGCGCGTCGTAGAGATGCGGGAACAAGGCGCCGCCGCGCGAGACCTCATATTTCAGCGCATTGCCAAGGTGCGCGCCGTCGACGGCGACCAGCAGCAACCCGCCCTGGCCGGCGAAATGTTTGGCCGCCGTTTCCCGAACCTGCCCGGCGGTGGAAAAATGGATGAAACCGTCGGCGACGTCGATCGGCGCGCCGGTGAAGCGGCCTTCCCTTTCGGCCTCGCGCCACAGCGCCTCGGGAACTATCTTGTAGATGATCTCGGACATGGTTGCGCTATAGTCCGAACCGACCACGCGGGGAAGGGCAGGCCCGTGTTCTTCCCCATTTCAGGTTCGTCCCCATTTCAGGCGCAAACTGTGATAGATTGCGCTGGATGGCTCATGGAGGAAAACATGCGTCTGAAACACGTCTTGATCCCCGCAGCACTGGTCTCGCTTATAACGGCGTCGGCCTTTTCCGAGGAAGCCGATCGCTACCGGCTGGAAAAATCGGCCAATGGCTATGTCCGCATGGATACGCAAACCGGCGCCATGTCGCTCTGCGAGGAGCGCTCCGGTCAGCTTGTCTGCAAGACGGCGGCCGACGAACGTGCCGCCTTCCAGGATGAGGTCGACCGGCTGCAAAATTCGGTGAAGGCGCTCGACGAACGTGTCGCCAAGCTCGAAAATTCGCTTGCCGCGCGTTTCGAATCGACTTTGCCCAGCGAGGAGGATTTCAACAAGACGATGGGCTACATGGAGCGCTTCCTGCGTAGCTTCATGGACATCGTCAAGGACATGGACAAGGACGAAGACGGCGCCAAGCCCAATTCGCAAAAGACCTAGGCAATTCGCAACAAGACCTGGGGCGGGAACAGCAAGCCGGCCACGCCGAACAGCAGGCGTAGCGTTATGATCGTTCAGATCCTGCAAGGCGGAAAATCGCCAACGGGATTGGGGGAGGGATATCACCGTTGGGCTACACATTCGTCATTGTCGACGATCATCCGCTTTTTCGCGGGGCATTGAGGGAGGCACTCGCGGGCATCGGAGACGTTGCCGCCATTCACGAGGCCGGCGACTTCGAAAGCGCCAAGGCGCTGGTCCTGGCCAATGAGGATGTCGATCTGGTGCTGCTCGATCTCTCGATGCCGGGGGCAAGCGGTCTTTCCGGCCTGATTTCGTTGCGCGGCATCCATCCGGCGGTGCCAATGATGGTGGTCTCGGCGCATGACGATCCGGTGACGATCCGGCGCGCGCTCGATCTCGGCGCCTCCGGCTTCATCTCCAAATCGGCCAGCATGGAGGAGATCCGCAATGCGGTGCAGTCGGTGCTCGCAGGTGATATCGCGGCGCCCGCCGGGGTCGATCTCGGCGTCGAGCGCGATCCCGAGATTTCCGACCTGATCAAGCGGCTGCAGGCGCTGACCCCACAGCAGACGCGCGTGCTCGGCATGCTGGCTGAGGGACTGCTCAACAAGCAGATCGCCTATGAGCTCGGGGTCTCCGAAGCGACGATCAAAGCGCATGTCTCGGCCATCCTGCAGAAGCTCGGCGTCGACAGCCGCACCCAGGCAGTCATCCTTTTGTCCAAAATAGGCAGCGACCCGCTGCAGACGGCCGGCTGATCCCTATTCGGCCGCCGGCGCCAGCGGCCTGACCCTGGCCATCATCGAGCGCAGCATCGCCGGTTTCAGCGGTTTGCTGATCACCGGCACGTCGAGCCTGCCGGCGGCGGCGCGAACCTCGCTGGAACGGTCGGCGGTGACCAGCACGGCCGGCAGGTCCTCGCCATGGATCGCACGCAACTGGGCGATCAATTCGAGGCCGGTCCTGTTGTCGAGATGATAGTCGGCAAGCACGATGTCCGGCCGATGCATGCCGGACCTGTCGAGCTCCTCCGCGCCGGATAGCGTGTCGACGCTGCAGCCCCAGCCCTCGAGCAGGAGCCGCATGCCGTCGAGGATGCGGCCGTCATTGTCGATGCAGAGCACATTGAGCCCGGCAAGCGAGGCCGCGGCACGGGCAGGCGGCTTCGCCTCGGCCTCGCGTCGCGGCGCCTGCACGGCCGCCGCAGGGAGCAGCACGGAAAAGCGTGTGCCCTTGCCGGGGTTGGAGAAGATCCGGATTTCGAGGCGCAGGACGCGGGCGATGCGGTCGACAATGGAGAGCCCAAGGCCAAGGCCTTCCGCCTCGCGCGCGCCCTCGTCCAGCCGGGTGAATTCGCGAAACACGGTGTTCAGCTTGTCGCCGGCAATGCCGATGCCGGTGTCGATCACCTGGATCTCGGCCAGTTCGCCGCGCCGCCGCACGCCGACCAGGATACGGCCACGGCGCGTATACTTGATGGCGTTGGAGACCAGGTTCTGGATCAGGCGGCGCAGCAAATTGCGGTCCGTCATCACGCTGAGCGACGACGGCATGATCGAGAGCTCGAGCTTCTTTTCGGCGGCAAGCGGCCGGAAGTCGTTGCCGATCTGGCGCAGCAGCCCGTCGAGGCCGAAGGTCGTATCGTCCGGCTTCATCGCGCCGGCATCGAGGCGCGAAATGTCGAGCACCGCGCCGAGGATGGTCTCGACCGATTCCAGCGACGATTCGATGTTCATCGCCGCCTTGCCGGCAGGCCCCTTGCCGGTCTTCTCGATCAGCGACGAGCAATACAGGCGGGCGGCGTTCAACGGCTGCAAGATGTCGTGGCCGGCGGCAGCGAGGAAGCGGGTCTTGCCGAGATTGGCCTCCTCGGCCAGCATCTGCGCCTGCGCCAGCTCCTCGTTGACGCGGGTGAGCTCGGCGGTGCGGCTCTTCACCCGCTGTTCCAGGGATTCGTTGGCGCGCTTAAGCGCCAGATCCTGCTCGACGCGTCCGGAAATGTCGGCGTAGGTGGCGACGATGCCGCCGTCCGGCATCGGGTTGGAGCGCAATTCGAGAATGCGCCCGCTGGTCTTCAGCTCCATCTGCCAGGGGCTGACGAAGCTGGTCAGGCGGTTCAGCATGGTAACGCGTTGATCTGCCGGTATATCGCCGCGCTCGGCAAGGTGGCGCAGGATACGATCGAGTGAGACGCCGACCTGGCCCATCTCGTCGGGCAGGTCGAACAGCGCCCGGTACTGGCGGTTCCAGCAGATCAACCGGAAATCCCGGTCGAAGACAGTGATGCCCTGTTCCATCTGGTCGAGCGCGATCTGCAGCAGGTCGCGATTGTGCTGCAGCGCCTCGGTGGCGTCGTCGAGCAGGCGGAAGGCGTCCTTGGATTCGCGGTCGTTGCGGCGCAGCAGCAGCGACAGGATCAGCCGCGCCGAGGACGAGCCGACGGCGCTGGCCAGAAGCTGCTCGGAGAAACGGATGACATCCATGCTGGCCTGCTCGTTGCCGTGCAGTGAAGTGCCGCTGCTCTTTTCGAATGACTGGAATGACCGCTCGGTGCGTTCGACACCGAGATAGCGCGCGATCGTGTCCTTGAGGTCGTTGACGGTGATGGTGGTGCGGAAGCGGCGCAGGCTCGGCAGCGGCCCCGCCTCGCGCGGCACGAAGATCGACGCCTGGATGCGCTCCAGCGGCACCGACGCCCGCGACAGCGAGCCGAACACAAAAAACAGCGTGTTGATCGACAGGCTCCACAGCACGCCATGGTTCAGCGGCTCGGCGACGGTGCCGAAAAGAGCTTGCGGCCGCAACGCATCTAAGCCGAACAGGCCGTGGACGAGGATGCCGGTATCGGGCGCGACGAGCGAGGGAAGCAGCAGCGTGTAGCTCCAGACGACGATGCCGGCGACCATGCCGAGTGCGGCACCCCGGCCGTTGGCGCCGCGCCAGACCAGGCCGCCGATCATTGCCGGCGCGAACTGCGCGATCGCGGCGAATGACATCAGGCCGATCGAGGACAGACGCGCGTTGTTGGTGCTCTCGCGGTAGTAGAGGAAGGCGATAAACAGCATGATGAAGATCGCCGCCCGCCGCACATTCAAGATGAGCGTCGACCAGTCCTCGTTCTCGGAGGTCGTGGTCCGCAGCAATCGCCTCACGAACAGAGGAATGACCAGATCGTTGGAGATCATGATCGACAGCGCGACGCTCTCGACGATCACCATTGCGGTCGCCGCCGACAGGCCGCCGATGAAGGCGGCCATGGCCAGCACGTCGTGGCCGCTGAACAGCGGCAGTGACAGCACATAGAGGTCGCTGCTGGTTCTCGTGCCGACCAGTTCCAGGCCGGCCAGCGCGATCGGCAGCACGAACAGGTTGATCGCCACCAGATAGAGCGGAAACACCCATGTCGCGGTGCGCAGCTCGGCCTCGCTGCGGTTTTCGACGATGGTGACGTAGAACTGGCGCGGCAACATGAGGATGGCAAAGCCGCTCAGGCATGTCAGCACCAGCCAGGTAGCGAGGGAGGTGTTGTAGCCCATCGCCTGGCGCACCTGCGTGTTTTCGGCGAGCCGGTCGAACATGTCGCCCGGCCCGCCGAAGATCAAGAACGTGACCATCAGGCCGATCGCCAGGAAGGCGGCGAGCTTGACCACCGTTTCGACTGCCACAGCCAGCACCAGCCCGTCCTGGTGTTCGGTGGCGTCGGCATGGCGCGTGCCGAACAGCACCGCGAACAGCGCCAGCAGCATGGCCACGACCAGTGAGATGTCGCTGACGAACGGATCGAAGGAGGGCGGCGCGCCGGTATAGTGTTCGACCATCAGGCTGACCGAGCCGGAGATTGCCTTCAATTGCAGCGCCATATAGGGCACCGCCCCGATGGTCGCGATCAGTGTGGCGATCGCCGCGACAGCAAAACTCTTGCCGTAGCGGGCGCCGAGAAAGTCGGCGATCGAGGTGATCTTCTCGGTCTTGGCCAGCCTGACGATGCGCTGCAGCAGCGGAAAGCCGAACACAAACACCAGCACCGGTCCGATATAGATGCCGAGGAACTCGAGGCCGCGCTCGGAGGACAGCCCGACCGAGCCGAAGAAGGTCCAGGAGGTGCAGTAGATGGCAAGGCTGAGCGCATAGATGAAGGGCCGGGCGCGGCCGGGGCCGGATGAAGTCGAGCGCCGGTCGCCCAGGCTGGCGATGGCAAACAGCAACGTCACATAGGCAATCGCGATGATGACGATGAACCAGCCCTGCACGCCTCGAACTTCCTCCCTGCGCCGGCTTTTCATCCGGCCTTGCTGACGCAATCACAGCTTGGCGATCGAGTCCATCGCGGCTTTCGGCGTATTATAGCGGCTGCGTCAGGCAATCGTGACCGGCTGAAACCAGCTTTTGCTCCTGTTGCAACCGCAGGTTTTTGCTATTCTGCTGGCCGGTCAATGCCGAGGAGCGGACGGCAGAACGGCCGGTCAGGACAAGGAGGAGTCGAATGCTGAAAGAGTTTCAGGAATTCATTTCCAGGGGCAATGTGATGGACCTGGCCGTCGCCGTCATCATTGGCGCTGCCTTCGGCAAGATCGTCACCTCGCTGGTCGACGACATCATCATGCCTATTGTTGGCGCGATCTTCGGAGGACTGGACTTCAACAACTACTTCATACCCCTGTCTTCCGCGGTGAATGCAACCTCACTGGCCGATGCGAAGAAACAGGGCGCTGTCTTCGCCTATGGCAGCTTCATCACCGTGGCGCTGAACTTCCTTATCCTCGCTTTCATCATCTTCCTGATGATCAAAGCGGTGAACAATCTGCGCCAGCGGCTGGAGCGCGAAAAACCGGCTGCCCCGGCCGCTCCGCCGCCAGCCGACGTCGCGCTGCTCACCGAAATTCGCGATCTCCTCGCCAGAAAATAGCACTTGCGAGAACCTCTCTGGACCAAAACCCTGGTCGCTTGCGGCCGGGGTTTTCTGTTTTCGCCCGCCCTGAAACACGCTAGCAGTCGAGCAAACGAAAACGGACCTATCCATGACCTTGATCGATACCTTGCGCGCCGAGGCTCGGGCGGCGCCTGAAAGCGGCATTGTCGCCGTCATGAACCGTGGCCGCGGCCGCGACGGCATGATCCCGCTCTGGGCCGGCGAGGGTGACCTGCCGACGCCCGCCTTCATCACCGATGCCGCCGCCAAGGCACTCGCCGGCGGCGAAACCTTCTATACCTGGCAGAGAGGCATTCCCGAACTCAGGCAGGCGCTCGCCCGCTACTACACCAGGCATTTCGGCAAGACTTTCGCCAACGAAGAATTCATCGTCACCGGCTCCGGCATGCATGCCATCCAGCTGGCCATCGACGCGGTGGCCGGCAAGGGCGACGAACTCGTCTACCTGTCGCCGGCATGGCCGAACTTCGCCGCCGCCGCCGGGGTAGCCGGCGCCGTGCCAGTCGCGGTGACGCTCGATCAGTCGGGCAATGGCTGGTCCTGCGATGTCGACAAGATCGCAGCGGCGATCACGCCACGGACCAAGGCGCTGTTCGTCAACACGCCGTCCAACCCGACCGGCTGGACTGCCGACAAGGAAACGTTGCAGGCGATCCTCGATCTTGCCCGCCAAAGGGGTCTGTGGATTATCGCCGACGAGATCTACTCGCTGTTTCATTACGGCCACGGCCGCGCGCCGTCGTTCATCGACATCATGGCCGATGAGGACCGCATTCTGTTCGTCAATTCTTTTTCCAAGAACTGGGCGATGACCGGCTGGCGCATCGGCTGGATCAAGATCCATCCCACCTTGCAGCAGGTGTTCGAAAACCTGGTCCAGTATTCGACTTCCGGCGTTGCCCAGTTCATGCAGCGCGGGGCCGTCGTTGCGCTGGATGAGGGCGATGCCTTCATCGTCGAGCAGGTGGAGCGGGCGAGGGCGGCGCGCGACCTGGTCTGCGGTATTCTTGCCGAAACCGGCCGGGCGCGCTTCACCGTGCCGCAGGGCGCATTCTATCTGTTCTTCGCGGTCGACGGCGTCACCGATTCCCGCGCCGCCGCCTTCGACATGGTCGACCGCGCCAATGTCGGCCTGGCCCCCGGCACCGCCTTCGGCCCCGGCGGCGAAGCCTTCCTCAGGCTGTGCTTCCACCGCCGCCTCGACCAGCTCGAAGAAGCCGCGCACCGGCTGGCGAAATGGATGACGAGTGTGTGAGCTGCCTCAAAGCCTGAGTAGAGTTTCAAACGGGCTTCACCCGCCCGACTTCGGCACCAGCAACGGAATGACGCGGTCGCTCTTGGCTACTGAAGGCCGGCCGGCCGAACCGTAGGGAATCCCCAACGCGTCCCATGTCTCGACCAGCGCGTCCTGCAGGGAGGCAATCAGCGCGTCCGAATGGAACGGTGTAGGCGTGATGCGCAGCCGCTCGGTGCCGCGCGGCACTGTCGGGTAGTTGATCGGCTGGATATAGATGCCGTGCACACCGAGCAAGCGGTCGCTGGCCATCTTGCAGAGCTCGGGATCGCCGACCAGAAGCGGCACGATGTGGGTAGGCGATTCCATCACCGGCAGGCCGGCTGCGGCCAGCACTTGCTTGGTCCGTGTCGCCTGACGCAGCTGTGCGTCGCGCTCGGCCTGCGAACGCTTGAGATGGCGGATCGAGGTGGTTGCCGCTGCAGCGATCGCTGGCGGCAACGCCGTGGTGAAGATGAAGCCCGGCGCATAGGAGCGCACCGCGTCGATCACCGCAGTGTTGCCGGCGATGTAGCCGCCAAGCGTGCCGAACGCCTTGGCCAGCGTGCCCTCGATGATGTCGATGCGGTCGGCCAGCCCTTCGCGCTCGGTGATGCCGCCGCCGCGCGGCCCGTACATGCCGACGGCGTGGACCTCGTCGATGTAGGTCATGGCGTTGTAACGCTCGGCGAGTTCGACGATCTGCTTGATCGGCGCGATGTCGCCGTCCATCGAATAGACGCTCTCGAAGACGATCAGCTTGGCGCGCTCGCGGCCGGCCGTCTGCAGCAGGGTTTCGAGATGTGCCACGTCATTATGGCGGAAGATCTTCTTCTCGGCGCCCGAGCGCCGCACGCCCTCGATCATCGAAGCGTGGTTGAGTTCGTCCGAGATGATCAAGCAATTGGGAAGCAGCTTTGCAATGGTCGAGATCGACGCCTCGTTTGAAACGAAGCCGGAGGTGAAAACCAGTGCCGCTTCCTTGTCGTGCAGGTCGGCAAGCTCCAGTTCGAGCTCGACCAGCGGGTTGCTGGTGCCGGAGATGTTGCGGGTGCCGCCGGCGCCCGACCCCATCTTGCCTGCCGCCTTCTGGAACGCGGCAATGACGTCGGGATGCTGGCCCATGCCGAGATAATCGTTGGAGCACCAGACGGTGATTTCCTCGGCGCGGCCATTGGCGCGCCAGATGGCGCGCGGGAATTTCCCGACGATACGCTCAAGGTCGGCGAAGACGCGGTAGCGACGCTCTGCATGGAGCTGGTCGATCGCTTCCTCGAAAAACCGCTGGTAGTTCATGTCGCCTTCCCAATTTTGCGCGCGATCATAGTCATTGGCCCATTCATCGTCCACTTGGCCTTTTTGGTCAAAATGCCACGCCCCGAGCCTGTTCCTAACGACCACGGAACGTGGCCTATTCCCTTGATGTGGATCAATCTTGTTTCAGGACAATGCCACGCGCCGATGAGACCGGTTACCGCAGGTTCTAATGGCTCGGCGGCAGGTTTTCCAGTAAGGCGACGATTGAGACAGTTCCGACAAATCATGAATAGCGAGGATGCGGATGACGGTTTTGGTGACAGGCGGGGCCGGCTATATCGGTAGCCATATGGTCTGGGAATTGCTGGACACGGGTGACAGCGTCGTCGTCCTCGACCGGCTTTCCACCGGCTTTGAATGGGCAGTGGCTCCGGAAGCAAAGCTCGTTGTCGGCGATGTCGCCGACAGGGAACTGGTTGCCTCGATCATCCGCGACAATAAGGTCGACGCGATCATCCATTTCGCCGGCTCGATCGTGGTCCCCGAATCGGTCGCCGACCCGCTTGCCTATTACGAGAACAACACCTGCAAGACGCGCACCTTGATCGAGACCGCGGTGCGCGAAGGCGTGCCCAATTTCATCTTTTCCTCGACCGCCGCCGTCTATGGCGGCGCCGGCCTGGAACCGGTACGCGAGGATGCCCGGCTTGCGCCGGAATCGCCCTATGGCCTGTCCAAGCTGATGAGCGAATGGATGCTGCGCGATGCGGCGATTGCCCACGGGTTGCGCTATACGGCGCTGCGCTATTTCAACGTCGCCGGCGCCGATCCGAAGGGCCGCACCGGCCAGTCGACGCCCGGTGCCACGCATCTGATCAAGGTCGCCTGCGAGACGGCGCTCGGCAAGCGCCCCTTCATGCAGGTGTTCGGCACCGACTATCCGACGCCGGACGGCACCTGCATGCGCGACTATATCCACGTCAGCGACCTGGCGGCGGCGCATCGGCTGGCGCTGCAGCGGCTGCGTGCCGGCGGATCGAGCCTGGTCGCCAATTGTGGTTACAGCCACGGCTATTCGGTGCTCGAGGTCATCGACAGCGTCCGCCGCGTCTTCGGCCATGATTTCGAGGTACGGATGGGCGATCGCCGCGCCGGCGACGCCGCCGCGGTCGTCGCCAATTCGGAGCTGGCGCGCGGTGAGCTCGGCTGGACCCCGCAGCGCGACAACCTCGACCAGATCGTTGCCGATGCGCTTGCCTGGGAGCGCATCCTGACCAGCAAGAATTCGGCTCTGGGGTGAAGCGGGCTCTCCGCAAAGGTTGGTTCGGCGCGCTGGGGGCGGAATGAAAATCCTGGTACTTGGGGCCGGCGTCGTCGGTACGGCGGCGGCCTATTATCTGGCCAGCGACGGCCATGAGGTGACGGTGATCGAGCGCCATCCGGCGGCAGCACGCGGCACGAGCCGGTCGAATGCCGGCCTGGTGTCGCCCGGAGACGCCACCGCCTGGGCCTCGCCAGCCGCGCTGAAGACGTTCCTGCGCGGCCTCTACAACCACGATCTCGGCATCAAGGTGCGGCTGCGCTTCGATCCGTATTTTTTCGCCTGGAGCCTGCGCTTCCTGCGCCAGTGCACGCATAAGCGCATGCGCGCCAACACCGATGTCAAGCTGCGTCTGGCGCTTTATTCGCGCGACTGCATCAACGCCGTCTCCGCCGAGACCGGCATCCACTATGACGAGCGCAAGAAGGGCATTCTGTATTTCTTCCGCTCGCAGCAGAGCTTTGATACCGGCACCGACAATTACCGCTATCTCGGCGAACACGGCCTGCCGATCGAGATCGTCGGCCGCGACCGGTTGGTCGAGCTCGAGCCGGGCCTCGCCGGCGCCAAGGACAAGATTGCCGGCGGCGTCTATTCGCCGATCGACCAGACCGGCGACTCCAGCCAATTCACGCAGCGCCTCGCTGCCTATGCCGCCGAGAAACTCGGCGTCCAATTCCTCTACGGCACCACGGTCGAAGGCCTCGACATCGACGGCGGCCGCGTGCGCGCCGTGATGACCTCGGCCGGCCCGGTGGCCGGTGACGCGGTGGTCATTTCCATGGGGCCGGAGAGCGGTCTGCTCGGCCGCCGCTACGGCATCGATCTGCCCGTCTATCCGGTGAAGGGCTATACCGTGACTGTTCCGCTGGAAGATGAAAGCAAGGGGCCGATCATGGGCGGCGCCGACGAGGACCGGCTGATCGGCTATTCCAGGCTGGGAAACCGGCTGCGGATGTCCTCGACGGCGGAGTTCACCGGTTTCGACCGCGCGTTCAAGCCACGCGATTTCAACTCGATCCTGAACACCGGCAAAGACTTGTTCCCCGGGGCTTTCGACGAGAGCAAGGCCGAGCTCTGGGCTGGACTTCGCCCGATGATGCCGAACTCCGTGCCGGTCATCGGCCGGGCGCGGTACGACAATCTCTACCTCGACACCGGCCACGGCCATCTCGGCTGGACCATGGCCTGCGGCTCGGGAAAGTTCCTTGCCGACATAGTTGCCGGCCGCAAGCCGGAGATCGATCCGCAGGGATTGCTCTACGTGGGCTAGGCATCTCCGAACATCAGGACGCCATGAGCTCGGCGGTCAGGCTCGTTCGTCGACCGCCGAACGCCAGGAGCGCACGTAACTTGTCCAGACCGGATCGGCCGACGGTTCGGTCCTTTCGCCTCTGCCTTGCGGTGTCCCCTGGTCCGACGCCAGCAAGGCGGCGCCGATGCTGGTACCAGTCGCAGCCTCGGAGGCAATGGCGGCGCGCGCAGTCGCCGCAGCCAGCATGCGGGTGAACAGCCGGTTGCGGGCGAAGGGTCCTTCGACGACGGTGGGACCGTCCGCGCCGATCAGGTCGAGGCAGGTCGCGGTCATCAGCGCCAGGTAGAACGAGATGGCGACAAAGCGCTGGCCGGCGCTCATACCGTCCGCGTTAAACCATGATGCGGTACGATGCGGAAACGGCCCCGAACCCTGTTGCGTGGAAGGCAATAGGGACGTCTTGCGCGCCAGCACCGTAGCAACATCGTCTTCCGTCCAGTTCTCCGATTGGCCCTCGGTCAGCACGGAAAACTCGCGGCCGCCCATGAAGCGCGCCGACGGCACGGGATCGCCGAGTGCGTTGACATTGACCAGCGTGTCGCGTGCCGGATCGAGCGTGACCTTGCTGCCGCCGACCGCCATCGACACCACCCAGGTGCCGGTCGAGACGACGGAGAAAGGCGGCTTGCTGGATAGGAGATGCGGCAGCAGCGAGGCGTTGGAATCGTGCAGGCCGCAAAACACCGGCGTTTGCGGGTCGAGGCCGGTTTGCCGCGCCAGAGCGGGCAGGATCGGGCCCAGGCGGTCCTTGGCCGGCCGCACCGGCGCCATTAGCCGGCGCCATTGCAGCCGGTCGACCAGCGAGGAAAAATCCGCTTTCCACGGGTTCCATAGATCGGTGTGGCAGCCGAGCGAAGTCACCTCGCTGGCGGCGACGCCGGTCAGGCGCAAGGCCCAGTATTGCGGATACATCAGCATAGCGGCGGTTCTGGCGAAATCCGCCGGAAAGCGCTTCTGCTGCCAGAACAGCTGCGCGCCGAGATTGAGGCCGGCCGGCAGGCGCGGCGTGCCGGTTTCGGAGAACGCCGGACGGATCGTGTCGTAGTCCCCGGCAAGGGCATCCGGCCCGTCGAATTCGTAATCGAGCACCGGCAGCGCCAGTTCGCCTGATGCATCGACCAGCACTCCCGTCGCGCCATGGGTGGTGATCGATATCGCATCGATGCGCTGCTCGCGATCGATCTCGGCCAGGCTGCCGAGGATGAACGACCACAGAAGCTCGACGTCATGATGCGGGTACGTCCCTTGCCGAACCGGCTCGTTCGCCACCGTGCGCAGGGCCACTTCGCTCGATGTGGCGAGATCGACCAGCGCCACCTTGGCGTTGGTCTTGCCGATATCGATGACGGCGACGTTGCGGGTCATTCCATATGGAACATTGTTTCCAGCGGCACCGCCACCGGCTCGTTGTTCGGCCTGGTCTCCATGATGTCCGCCATCTCGGCCCACCAACGCTGCATCACCGGATGCTTCGGCAATTCGTCCATCCCGTGGTCATCGCGTCGCCACAGCACGCCGAACAGGATGTTGGTCTCCTCGTCGAGATGGATCGAATAATCGGAGATACCGGCCTGTTTCAGCAACGCTACGAGTGACGGCCAGATGTCGTCGTGGCGCCTCTTGTATTCGGCCTTCATGCCCGGATTGAGCTTCATCTTGAACGCATATTTTTCGGGCATCAGGCAAAGCGCTCCCGCCGTACGCGCCGCCACAGGATCGGCAGTGCGATGACGATGATCAGCAGCAGGCCGATGAAGATCGACATGACGATCCCCGGCACGTTGAGCAGGCCGAGGCCGAAGGTCACCAGCCCCATGATGAAGGCCGCGAGCACGACGCCCACTATGCTGCCGGCCCCGCCCAGGATGCTGACGCCACCGAGCACCACCATGGTGATGACTTCCAATTCATAGCCTTGCGCGATCGACGGCCGGGTCGAGCCGAGCCGCGAGGTGATCAGCACCGAGGCGATGCCCGCCATCAGGCCGGTCAAGCAAAACAGGATGAATTTGATGCGGCCGACGCGCACCCCGGAAAACTGTGCCGCGACCGGGTTGTTGCCGATGGCAAAGATCCGGCGGCCGAAGCTCGTGCGGTGCAGAAGGAACCAGTAGACAACTGCCGCGATCAGGAACAGCGTCAGTTCGAACGACACCACCCACCAGACATAGCCCTGGCCGAAGAAGGCGAAGCTCGCGGGATAGCCCTTGTAGGCCTGGTCGCCCAGGATGATGAAGGCAATGCCGCGAAACAGGCTCATCGTGCCGATGGTGACGACGATCGACGGCAAGCCGAGCCTGGTGACGAGCACGCCGTTGAAGGCGCCGCAGCCGAGCCCGACGACGAGGCCGATTGCCACAAGCGCCGGAGTGCCGGCGCCGGCCTGCACTGCCATGCCCATCATCGTTGACGCCAGCGCAATGATGGCGGCGACCGACAGGTCGATTTCGCCGGAGATGATCAGCAGCGCCATGGCCAGCGCGATCAGCGCCTTTTCCGTGAAGTTGAAGGTCAGGTCTGAGAGCGACCAAGCGTCGAGGAAATAGGGCGAGGCAAAACTGTTGACGGCGAAGATGGCCACCGCGACGGCGACCAGCAGCGCTTCCCATGAAAAAATCGCCGCAGTGAAAGGCTTGTCGAGCCGGTCGGGAATATGGCGTGGAGCAGGGGTGTCCATCATGCCGCTTCCGCCTTTTTGAGAATGATGCGGCCTTGCCGGCGTTCGCCGCGCGCGTTGAGCACCACGGCCAGGATGATGGCGCTGCCTGAAATCGCCATCTGCCAGAAGGGTGAGATGTTGATCACCGGCAGCGCGTTGGAGATGATGCCGAGGAACAGCGCGCCGAGCACCGCGCCGCCGACCGAACCGATGCCGCCGGCAATCGAAATGCCGCCGATGACGCAGGCCGCGATGATATTGAGCTCATAACCATTCGCGACCTCGACCGAGGCGATGACGTAGCGCGAGATCCACAGATAGCCACAGAGGCCGCCGATCATCCCCGAGATGCAGAAGACGATGAATTTCGTCCGGCCGACATCGATGCCGGCATAGACCGATGCGGTCGGGTTGACGCCGATGGCATAGATCGAGCGGCCGAGCGCGGTGCGCGTCATCACCAGGAAAAACAATGCAATGACCAGTATGGCGATCCAGGACAGAACCGGAATGCCGAGGAAAGCCGCGCGCTGCAGGCCGATGAACTCAGCGCTCATCTGGTCGGCGTTGACCCAGGCGCCGCCTGATATGACGAAGGTAGCGCCGCGGTAGATGGTGAGGGTGCCGAGCGTTACCACGATCGAGGGAATGTTCAGCCGCCATACCAGCAGGCCGTTGATGGCGCCGAGCACCAGGCCGACCAGCAATGCGATGACGATCAGCAGCGGGATCGGGATCGCCGGATGCGCGGCGTTCAGCATTGCCACCACCATGCCGGTGAAGCAGAGATTTGAAGCCATCGACAGGTCGATCGAGCGGGTCAGGATGACGACCATCTGGCCGAGCGCCAGGATCATCAGGATCGACGTGTCGTTGAACACCTGGCGCAGGTTGGCCGGATCGGCAAAACCTGGAAACCGCGTGGAGATCAGCCCGATCAGCACGACGATTGCCGCCAGCAGCCAGACCTCGCGATGTTTGAGAAGAGCCTTCATGCCGCGATCCCCGCTGCCGTCCTGACCAAGGTTTCGGCGTCGAGCCCTTTATTGTCGTAGACCGCGGCAATGCGGCCCTCGCGCATAACGACGACGCGGTCCGACATGCCGAGGATTTCCGGCAATTCGGACGACACCATGATCACCGACAGGCCTTGCGCGACGAGCTCGGCCATGAAGCCGTGCACGGCCGCCTTCGAGCCGATGTCGATGCCCTTGGTCGGCTCGTCCAGGATGATCACCTTAGGCGCGGTCGCCAGCCATTTGGCGATGACGATCTTCTGCTGGTTGCCGCCCGACAGCGTGCCGACGTCCTGGCTGAGCGAGGAGGCGCGCAGATCGAGCCGCTCGGTGTAGGAGCGGGCCAGCGCGAACTCTTCGGCCAGCCGCAATATGCCGGACTTGGATGTCCGTTTGAGCGAGGGCAGCGAGACATTCTGGAAGATCGGCAGGCCGATCACCACGCCTTGCTTGCCGCGCTCCTCCGGCACATAGACGATGCCGGCGTCGATCGAATCCGCCGCCGATTTCGGCGCGATTGCCTTACCCTCCAGCGTGATCGTGCCGCCGCTGGTGCGGGTGATGCCTGATATCGCCTGCATCACCTCGCTGCGCCCGGCGCCGACAAGGCCGTAGAAGCCGAGGATTTCGCCCCTGTGCAGCTCGAAGCCTATGTCGTCGAACTCGGTCGGGTGCGACAGGCCGGAGACGGCCAGCACCGGCGCGCCGATCTCGGCCCTGCGCTGCGGAAAGATGTGATCGACCGAGCGACCGACCATCATGCGCACGATCTGGCTCTGGCCGGCGTCCTTGATCAGGCCTTCGCCGACCATCTCGCCGTCCCGGAACACGGTATAGCGGTCGGCGATGTGGTAGATCTCATCGAATTTGTGGCTGATGAACAGGATCGCCTTGCCGTCGCTTTTGAGGAATTCGATCAGCAGGAAAAGCTCTTCGATCTCCTTCATCGAAAGCGCTGCCGTCGGCTCGTCCATGATGACGATCCGCGCGTCGATGGACATAGCGCGGGCAACCGCGACTAGGTGCTTGTTGGCAATGCCGAGATCCTTCAGTCTGGCGTCGGCGTCGATATGGCCGGCGCCCATCGTGTCGAGCACCTCGCGGGCATTCTTGCGCATGGTGCGCCAGTCGATGGTTTTGAAACGCGTGCGCGGCGCATGGCCGAGGAAGATGTTTTCGGCCACCGTCAGGTCGTCGAACAGCACGGTTTCCTGGTGGATGGCGGTGATGCCATGCCCGAACGCGGCGTGGGCGCTGGGCAGTGTGACCGGCTGGCCGTCGATGCTGATGGTGCCAGCATCCGGCTGGTAGATGCCGGTCATGATCTTGACCAGCGTCGACTTGCCGGCGCCGTTTTCGCCGATCAGCGCGGTTACCTGGCCGGGATAGAGCGACAGGCCGACATTGTGCAGCGCCCGCACGCCGGGAAAGCTTTTCGAGATGCCGGACAGCGTCAGGCGCGGTCCGGATGACAAAGGCGCTTCATGTGCCACTTCGTGCTGGGCTGTCGTGTCCATAATCGTATCAAGCCCTGTAGCAAGGTTCGTTTGAAAGCGCGGCGGAACCTGAGCCCCGCCGCACCGTTTCGAAGGTCCCAGGATCAATAGATCTTGGAGAACTTTTCGATGTTCGACTTGTCGAACTGGAAGGGCGGAGCCATCGCAGCCGAGTTGGTGTCGTCGAGCGTGACCTTGCCGACGCGGCCGATCGACAGCGTAGCACCGGGCTTGGCCTCTTCCTTCTTCACCGCCAGGTCGTGGGCGAGGTAGACGGCGGAGTAGCCGAGATCGATCGGGTTCCACAGCGCAACCGCCTGGCTGGCGCCATTGTCGATGAACTTTTTGAACTCCGACGGCAGCGCCAGGCCGGTGACGTTGACCTTGCCGATCAGGCCTTCATCGGTCACCACCTGCGCGGCGGCAACGACGCCGACCGTGGTCGGTGCGATGATCGCCTTGAGGTTCGGATAGGACTTCAGCAGGCCCTTGGCTTCGTCCGTGCTCTTGGCCGAGTCGTCGTCGCCATAGACGGTGGCGACGAGCTTGATCTTGGGGAACTTCTCCGGCAGCACCTTCTTGGCCGCGTCGATCCAGGCATTCTGGTTGGTCGCGGTTGAAGAAGCCGACAGGATGGCGACATCGCCGCCTTCCGGCAGGTAGTCGGCGGCCAGCTTGATGATGGTCTCGCCGATCAGGTTGGTATCGGAGGGGTTGAGGTGAAGCTGGCGTCCTTCCGGCGCGACGCCTGAATCCCACGAGATGACGGTAATGCCGCGCTGCATCGCCTTCTTCAGCACTGGCACCAGCGCGTCGGCGTCGTTCGCCGAAATGGCGATGGCATTGACCTTCTGGGCGATAAGCGAATTGACCACTTCGATCTGCGCTTCGGCGGTCGCCTTGGTCGGGCCGGTGTAGATGATGTCGACATCGCCGAGCTCCTTGGCCGCCTCTTCGGCGCCCTTGTTGGCGGCGTCGAAGAAGCCGTTGCCGAGCGACTTCACCACCAGCGCGATCTTGACGTTTTCGGCGTAGGCGGCATTCACGAACATGGCGGCGGAGAACGCCGCCGTAACCATCAGTTTCTTCAGAAAGCTCATCGAATATCCTCCCTTGAGCGTTGCATTCCATCGCCGCTGCGGGCGCGAGTGGTTCTCAGGCCTGCAGCGAAGATTCTTCCTTGTTGGTTGCCGTTGTGCGGGCGATGATCAGCGTCACGCCGGCGGTCTCCAGCATCTTGGCTTCGCGATCCTCGATGGCGTCGTCGGTGATCACCGTGGCGATGCGCGACAGGCCGCACAGGATCAGGCTCGAGCGTTTGCGGAACTTCGAGGAATCGACCAGCACCACCAATTCGTCTGCCTGGTCGATCAGTTTCTGCTCGGCCTGGATCAGCAGCGGGTCGCCTTCCATCAGACCGAGCGGCCCCAGCCCTTGCGCGCCCATGAACATGCGGCGCGCGTAGAAATTGCGCGTCACGTCATTGTCGAACGGCGACAGGATGATGTTCTGCTCGCGGTAGATGGTGCCGCCCGACAGCATCACCGTGTTCTTGGAGTGCCTGAGCAAGTGCTCCGCGATCGGGAAGGAATTGGTGAAGATCGGCATGCGGCGGCCGGTCAGGAAATGCACCATCTGGAAGGTGGTGGTGCCGCCATTGATGATGATCGGCTCGCCGTCCTTGCACAGTTCGACGGCTTCCCGCGCGATTGCCCGCTTCTGCGAAGCGTTGATGGTCTCGTTGACGGAAAAGGGCCGGCCGGCCAGGCCGATGAACTGCGGCGGCGAAAGCGCCTCTGCGCCGCCGCGCACCCGGCGCAGCCGTTTTTGCACATGCAATGCCGCGATGTCGCGCCGGATCGTCGCCTCCGACGACTCCGTCAGGTCGACCATCTCCTGCACCGTCACCACAGGCTTTTCCTGGACGGCGGACAGAATGATCCTGTGGCGCTCTTTCTCGTGCATGGTTCCTCCCTGCCGGAGCATCTAGTCACCCAAAGCGCGCAGTGTCAATCATTTCCGATCAGATAATTTCATTGTGCAATGCAATATGACTGATATTGATCGTTTGTGATTGACAAGGCCGCCGCTTGCGTAGAAATTCGTACAAAAGGGACCCGCGCCGTTTGCGTGTCCCAAAGGGAGGATACCTATGCTCGACAAGCGCTCCGGCACGCGCCTCGCCAATCTTTGGGATGACGCAAAAGCGCAAGCAATGAGCGAGCCCGAACGTCTGGTCTACCGCTCGAATGTTCTTGGCTCCGACAAGCGCGTCACCAATTATGGCGGCGGCAACACCTCCTCCAAGATCTGGCAAAACGATCCGCTCACCGGCGAGAGCGTGGAAGTGCTGTGGGTCAAGGGCTCGGGCGGCGACAGCGCCTCGATCAAGCTCGACGGCTTCGCCACGCTCTACATGGACAAATTGCGCGCGCTGAAAGGTCTCTATCGCGGCCTCGAACATGAAGACGAGATGGTCGGCTATCTGCCCCATTGCACCTTCAACCTCAACCCGCGCGCGGCTTCCATCGACACGCCGCTGCATGCCTTCGTGCCGAAGCCTTATGTCGACCATATGCATCCCGATGCCATCATCGCCATTGCCGCCGCCAAGGATTCGCAGGCGCTGACCAAGGAGATCTTCGGCGACACGATCGGCTGGCTGCCATGGAAACGTCCGGGCTTCGAGCTCGGCCTGTGGCTGGAGAAATTCTGCCGCGAAAACCCCGAAGCCAAGGGTGTCGTATTGGCCAGTCATGGCCTGTTCAGCTGGGGCGACACGCCGAAGGAATGCTACGAGACGACGATCTCGGTGATCAACCAGGCGATCGACTGGTTCGAACGCAAGAGCCAGGGCAAGCCGATTTTCGGCGGCGAAGTCGTCAAATCCCTCGATGCGCCTGCGCGTCGCGCCGCGGCCGCAAAACTGATGCCGAGGATCCGTGGCCTGATCTCGGAGAACAGCCACAAGCTGGGCCATTTCGACGATTCCCCTGCCGTGCTCGAATTCGTCAATTCCAGGGATTTGCGGCCGCTGGCGGCACTCGGCACGTCCTGCCCGGACCACTTCCTGCGCACCAAGATCCGGCCGCTGGTCATCGAGTTCGACCCCCAAAATCCCGACGTCGATGCCGTCATTGCCCGTCTTGCCGATGATGTGGCGGAGTATCGCGTCGGCTATCAGGCCTATTATGACCGCCGCAAGCACGCGGATTCGCCACCGGTGCGCGATCCCAACGCCGTCGTCTATCTGATGCCTGGCGTTGGCATGTTCACCTTCGCCGGCGACAAGGCGACGGCGCGCATATCGGGCGAGTTCTACGTCAACGCCATCAACGTCATGCGCGGTGCCTCGACGGTCTCGACCTATGTCGGCCTGCCCGACCAGGAAGCCTTCGACATCGAATACTGGCTGCTCGAAGAGGCAAAGCTGCAGCGCCTGCCGAAACCAAAGGCCCTTGCCGGCCAGATTGCGCTGGTCACCGGTGGCGCCGGCGGCATCGGCCGGGCCACCGCCAACCGGCTGCTGCGCGAAGGCGCGTGCGTCGTGCTGGCCGACATCGACGAAGCAGCCCTTGCCAGCGCCAATGAGGAGCTTGCCAAGGCTTATGGCAAGGATTTCGTGCGGCCCGTCGTCATCAACGTCACGTCCGAGGACCAGGTGATCTCCGGTTTTGCCGAGACGGCGGTCGAATTCGGCGGCATCGATATCCTCGTGTCGAATGCCGGCCTGGCAACCTCGGCGCCGATCGAGGACACCACGCTGGCGCTGTGGAACAAGAACATGGACATCCTGTCGACCGGCTATTTCCTGGTTTCGCGCGAAGCGTTCCGGCTGTTCCGGGCGCAAAACATCGGCGGCAACATCGTCTTCGTCGCTTCCAAGAACGGGCTTGCCGCATCGCCCAACGCCGCCGCCTATTGCACGGCCAAGGCCGCCGAGATCCATCTGGCACGCTGCCTGGCGCTGGAAGGGGCGGAAGCACAGATCAGGGTCAATGTCGTCAATCCCGACGCCGTGCTGCGCGGCTCGAAGATCTGGAGCGGCGAGTGGAAGGAACAGCGCGCCGCCGCCTACAAGATGTCGACCGACGATCTCGAGGAGCATTACCGCTCGCGTTCGATGCTGAAGCGCTCGGTATTCCCAGAGGACATCGCCGAAGCGATCTATTTCTTCGCCTCCGATATGTCGGCAAAATCGACCGGCAACATCATCAACGTCGACGCCGGCAACGCACAGAGTTTTACGCGATAAGCGACCGTCTTTGAGGGGTTGGCGCCGAGGCCGGAACTTTACCTTTCTCCCCGGGGGAGAAGGTGCCGGCAGGCGCGTAAGGGGCAGCGCCAACCGAACGCATTTGGGAGGAACCATGTCCGAAACCATCATCTCCGTCGACCTCGTCGACAAGCATAATGCCGCGCGCAACGCCGACCTCAAGCGCGATTACGACTCTCTCGGCGAGCGCCTCGACCGCCGCGGCATCGCCATCGACGCTGTCAGAGACAAGGTCGAGAAATTCGCGGTCGCCATTCCGTCCTGGGGCGTCGGCACCGGCGGCACCCGCTTTGCCCGTTTTCCAGGCGCTGGCGAGCCGCGCGACATTTTCGACAAGATCGAGGACTGTGCCGTCATCCGGCAACTGACGCAGGCGACGCCGACCGTCTCGCTGCATATTCCCTGGGACAAGGCCGATCCGAACCGGCTGAAGCAGGCGGCATCCCGCTTCGGTCTCGGCTTCGACGCCATCAACTCCAACACCTTCTCCGACGCCAGCGACCAGAAGCTTTCCTATAAATTCGGCTCGCTGTCGCATGCCGATGCAGCAACACGCCGGCAGGCGGTCGAGCACAACCTCGAATGCATCGAGATCGGCAGGACGCTGGGCTCGAAAGCGCTGACGGTGTGGATCGGCGACGGCTCCAACTTCCCCGGCCAGGTCAACTTCGCCAAGGCATTCGAGCGCTATCTCGACGCGATGAAGGAGATCTACGCCGGGCTGCCGGACGACTGGAAGCTGTTCACCGAGCACAAGATGTACGAGCCGGCCTTCTATTCGACCGTCGTGCAGGATTGGGGCACCAACTACATCATCGCCAAAGAGCTTGGCGACAAGGCGTTCTGCCTGGTCGACCTCGGCCATCACGCCCCCAACGTCAATATCGAGATGATCGTGTCGCGGCTGATCCAGTTCAAAAAACTCGGAGGCTTCCACTTCAACGATTCGAAATATGGCGACGACGACCTCGACGCCGGCTCGATCGATCCCTACCGCCTCTTTCTGGTCTTCAACGAACTGGTCGATGCCGAGCTTTCAGGCGCCGAAGGCTTCGATCCGGCCCACATGCTCGACCAGAGCCACAACATCACCGATCCGATCGAAAGCCTGATGCTGTCGGCGATAGAAGTGCAGCGCGCCTATGCGCAGGCGCTGCTGGTCGACCGCAGGGCGCTCGAAGGCTTCCAGGATACCAACGACGCGCTGATGGCGACGCAGACGTTGAAGATAGCCTATCGCACCGATGTCGAGCCGATACTTGCCACGGCACGGCTGAAGACAGGCGGCGCCATCGATCCAGTCGCCGCCTACCGCGCCGCCGGCTACCGGGCGAAGGTTGCAGCGGAACGGCCGGCGGTGGCGAGCGTCGGCGGCGGGATTGTTTGATGCTGGTGAAAATGAAAAACCCGCCTGAGGCGGGTCGTTGGAGCCAAATAGCACCATACCCAAATTAGTAGCATAGCTGCCGGCACAAAGCAAGAACAAAATTGCTTGTCAGCGTTGGATCGTGGCTTCATTTCAGCTTGGGTTCCTCTCCGCCATGAATGGGTGCCATGAATGGTGTCGATAGAAGGTGCAAGCGTCGCCGTATCTTCCCATCAATGTCAGTAGACTCAACCGCTCCAAGCGCGTTTCCTAGGCCCACCCACGCCTCGGAGAACGGCCATGCACAACACCCGCCAAACCCTAATCGCCGTCACCCTTTCCCTCACCCTGACCTTCGTGCCGTTCCTCGCCTTTGCCGCCTCGCCGCAGCCGGCGAAGGGCGAGCACGGCATGGTGGTGACCGCCCAGCATCTGGCGTCGGAAGTCGGCGTCGAGGTGCTGAAGAAGGGCGGCAACGCGGTCGATGCAGCGGTCGCTGTCGGCTACGCTCTGGCTGTCGTCTACCCGACCGCCGGCAACATCGGCGGCGGCGGCTTCATGACCATCCGCTTCAAGGACGGCCGTTCGACCTTCCTCGATTTCCGCGAGCGCGCGCCGCTCGCCGCGACCAAAACCATGTATCTCGACAAGGACGGCAAGCCGGTAAAGGGCGCCAGTCTCGACGGCTATCTGGCGGTCGGCGTGCCCGGTTCGGTGGCCGGCTTCGAGATGGCGCGGGAGAAATACGGTACGCTGACGCGGCAGGATTTGCTGGCGCCAGCCATCCGCTATGCCACGGACGGTTTCGTGCTGGAGCAGGGCGATGTGGCCTCGCTCCTGGGCGGCGTCGAGCGGCTGGCCAGGGACCCAGCGGCGGCTGCCATTTTCCTCAAGCCGGACGGCAAGCCTTATGCTGTCGGCGAGCGCCTTGTTCAGCCCGATCTCGCGGCTTCGCTTGCCGCCATTTCCGAACGCGGGGCGGATGCCTTCTACAAAGGCGCGACCGCCGACGCCATCGTCAAGGCGAGTGGCGAGAAGGGCGGCATTCTGGCCAGGGCTGATTTCGAAAACTATGCGGTGCGCGAGCTCAAGCCGGCGACCTGCAATTACCGCGGCTACGAGATCATTTCCTCGCCGCCGCCGAGCTCCGGCGGCGTCATCATCTGCGAGATCCTCAACGTGCTTGAGTTCTATCCGTTGTCCTATCTCGGCGCCGGTTCGGCCGAGACGGTTCACGTCATGGTCGAGGCGATGCGCCACGCCTATGTCGACCGCAATTCGGCGCTCGGCGATCCCGGCTTCATCGACAATCCGGTCGCAAAACTGCTCGACAAGAATTACGCCAGGGAAATTCGCGAAAAGATCGATCCGTTCCGGGCCGGCGTCTCGCAGGAATTGATGCCGAAGGGCTTTGGCGAGAGCAGCGAGACGACGCATTTTTCGATCATCGACAATGATGGCAATGCCGTCGCGGTAACCTACACGCTGAACGGCTCGTTCGGCGCCGGCGTCGTCGCCGCCGGCACCGGCATCCTGCTCAACAACGAGATGGACGATTTCACCCAGAAACCCGGCGTGCCCAATCTCTATGGCCTGGTCCAGGGCGAGGCGAATGCGATCGCGCCGAAAAAGACGCCGCTGTCGTCGATGAGCCCCACCATCCTCGCCAAAGACGGCAAGCCGTTCATGGTCATCGGCAGCCCCGGCGGTTCCCGCATCATCACCATCACGCTGGAGGCGATCGTCAACGTCGTCGACCACGGCATGAACATCCAGGAGGCCATCGACGCACCGCGCATCCATCACCAATGGTTGCCCGACACGGTCTATATCGAACCTTTCGGCCTGTCGCCCGATACCGAAAAGCTGCTTACCGGCATGGGCTACCGTCTCGATCTTGCCGACACGACCTGGGGCCAGGCGGCCGGCATCCTGGTCGGCGGCAAGAGCCTGGCGGAAATCGAGAAGGGTGGCGGCGCCCGCTACAATGGCGCCATCGACAGCCGCGCCGCAGCCGGCAAGGCTATCGGGTATTAAACCCCAAAAAGTGGGAACCGGTTTTCGGATAAGATCATGGTCAACAAGAAGATTGCGCCTTGCTTCAGGTGACCAGCGCGATTGTCGACGCAATCAACATCAGCGCCGCGATGCCGACGAACAGCGCGTAGATGCGCGGCCGGTCGAGCAGAAGCGCATTGCCGGATATCCATGCTGCAGTGGCGCCACCAAGCGCGAAAAAGAAGGTGCTGCGGCGCCCGAAGCTCAAGCCGGCAGCCATCAGGCCACCGATGATCAGGGCGCCGAACACGATGATCACGGCGACGGCGTATTTTTCGAAATCGTTGCTGCCGGCGCTCGGGCCGATTGCGTTCAACCTCGACAGATCGTCCGGATCGAACGGGCTGGTCGACCCATATTCGTCTTGACCGACAGGCTCATGCATTATTCGTTCTCCGCAAACCGACAGCAAATCATCAAGCCTCGCCGAGCGCAACCGCTCGCCGAATGTGATCGGCACGGTGTTCAACACTTTCTGGCGACGGCTTGCCAGAGATTTTTGAATTCGCGCTTGGATCGCCGCCCCGCTGCGCGGCTTGGTCAAGCGCTTTGCAGAAGTTGAATCTTCATGCCGCTCTGGCCAAAGACTGAGTTGCCTGAACGGAAGCTCCAAGCACCGCCTGTGCGGTGTCGGCCTGCCTTTCATCGACATGCGCCAGCACCAGGATCACACCCTGTTCGGCATCCGGCTTGCCTGGCTGCCTGCCGCTAGCGGACGATGTGTCGAAAAGCCTGCCGGCAACGCAGCCCAAGGCTGCACCGACGAGGGCAGATGCCAGCAATCCCGCGCCGACGGGATCGATGCCTGGGATATCAAAGGCGCCGAGGCCGGCCAACAAACCCGCCGCCGCGCCAAGGGCGGCACCGCTGCCTGGACCGCGCAAGACGGCGCCGATTTCATCATCGTAGGGTCCGATGACGCTGATCTGGTGGCGCGCAATTCCTGCTGCCTGAAGCGTTTCGACGGCACGCGCCGCCTGGTCATGGGAATCGAAAAGTCTGCTGATTGTTCGCATTGAAACTGCCTGTGAGGCCCCCCGGCCGTCCATGTACGGCGGGTTCCTGCCGAGCGACGACGCCGCGGAGCCGCCTAACGCAAACGTCACCCGCCGCTCATTCTGAGCGGCGGGTGACGGCTGCCTGAATTTTCACGTCACTCGATGATCTTGACGATCTTGCGCGTGCCGGGATCGACGACGACGGTGCGGTTGTCGACGACGACATAGCGGTATTTGACGTTGGGGACTTCATGAAGCTCGACTGTATCGGGAAGCGTTGAGCCGATATTGAGCTCCACCCCAGGGATTTTCACCGAGGCCAGCGGCTGCTTCTTCACATACTCCTTGATGACCGTTTCCTGCTCCGGCTCGATGACGACGTCTTGCGCCGCAACGGCTCCGACGCCTGCCAGCAGCAGAAATCCCGCCACTGCGGTGGAAAAATGCATTCTCATGGATCGTCTCCTTTGCGAACTCGGTCCGCTCTTCACGCCAAGGCTCACTCGAACGGAAGGCAGCTGAAAACGTTCCGTCGACGGGGCTTCGGTCCTGCCCGGCAGGGACCAACCGACGTGTTACCGCAGGACCTAAGTCTGATCCGTGCGCGCAAAGGGTGGGTTTGCCGCGTGACCCGGAACCGTGGCGGCGCGTGGCCGTTTCGGGCTGCACGTGCCGGGAGGATTCCATGGAAAAGTCGACGGTTGCTCGCACCGATCTTGGCTGTTCCACTCCGATCGAACCCGACAGCTGCGCAGCCTGTCCCTTCCTGCGCCGATAGGTTCGCCCGTCAGTTTGTGGCGAGCGAAACCTCAAATTGCTGCGTGCGTCAAAGCTGACCCCCGGAAGCGAAGAGAAGGGGCGAGGAGAACAGAAATGGCCGACGACAAGAGCAAGCGAGACTTCAGCGACCGCAAGCGTGTTTCGGTGGATGAGTATTACGAGGTCGAATATTTCGCGCGGGAAAATGGTGTTTCGCCCAGCCAGGTGAGCAAGCTGATCAAAAGGACCGGCGGCGACCGGATGATCCTCTCGCAGGCGGTGAAGGCATTGCGCGAGCGCAAGTGAGATGGCGGCGAAGCCAACGGTGGAGAGGCACTGATCGCGATTGGCCGAGATCGCGGCCATCTGCCGACAACGTGCCCGGATGCCGAGCTTCGGCCAAGCGCAATGCCCCACTACTTCTTTGATTCCGATGAAGACGGAATCGTCTATTCCGACGATCAGGGAACCTTATATGACGATTTCCCGCTGGTCAGGAAAGAAGCCCTTCGCACATTGGCCGAGATGGCCAGGGATGGCCTTCCTCACCGCAGGATTGCAGTCAAGGTCCGGGACGACCGTGGCGGTATGGTCCTCGAAGTGGCTTTGACCTTTGCCGTCGAAACGCAGCATTTCGACGAGCGTATTTTCCAGATCGACTTGCGCACGAACTGACGCCTCGATCGTCATCGCGCCGACCATGAGTTTCTGGTGCAGCCGCATCTTCCCTAGACTGGAACATTAGAAGTCTCTAATTGTTATCCTAAGCAGCGGGAACCTCCCGGGTTTCTGCTGCAGATCGGGGTGCAAACCCGGTCGGCCCGCGCCCTCCGCCAGAGGCGCGGGCTTCGTTTGTTTAGCCGATGCGCAACGCCGTTCGGCAGCAGCATATTGGAGACCTGCGGGAGCATTCGTAGCATCAGTCGCTACCGCGGCGCCCTGGCGCCCAGGCAACGGAGCCCGTCGTCCGACAGGGCGGCGGGCTTTTGACCCCTTTGCGCAATCGGTGGAATTCTGGCCGGCGCCGATTCGTGTGGCATGGGTAAGGTGCCCCGACGCAGCGCCGGCCAAGCGGAAAATCAGGTCCGCCGCAGCCAGATAGTAGCCGGGTCAGCGCGGCAGGGAATTGCGTGATCGCGGAAGCTACCGCTGGCCTATTGCACTCGCCACGGGCCCGGCCTGTGCAGCGGCTGACCCGAGGCATTCATTCATTCTGACGATGCACCGGACGCCCCGACGGCGGAAATTGGACGCCGCGCTCGCTCTGGCCGGTGGTGTTCCCCCGCAGATTTCGGACGAAAGGCCATTTTATCCTTGTTGCGCCTGGATTCCTATCAGATCGTGGCAAGGATTGCCTTTCCGGCCGCGTTTGCCGGCGTTCTGCTGTTCGCCCTTTTGCCGGAGCAGCTCCTGCTGGGTCTTGGCCTGGCTTTCACGTTTGATCACGACAAGCTCAATCACGCCGCCGCCTTCGTCGTCCTGGCGGCTCTCGGAAGTCTCGGCTGGCCGGAACGCAAGGCGAAGCTGATCGTACTGCTCGTTCTCACGGGCGCAGCGATCGAGGGGCTTCAGGCCGTGCAACTGATAGGGCGCGACCCGGATCTGTTCGACTGGGTTGCCGACTGCGTGGGAATTGCGTGCGGACTGATGGTTGCAGGCTGGACAAAGCGGCTCGCTGGCGGATTGCCATAGGTGCTGAGAGCCTAACGTCGCCGGCGCACCCGCGCTCCAGGGTTGTGAAAATGGCCGGCGCCACTTGGGGGGCGCGTTGGGGTAAGTTGCCTGATCGGGCGCCGGCCAGGCGGAAAAATCAGATCCGCCGCAAAGTAACGTAGCAGGAATGGCAATGCGCGGCAGTAGCGTGATCGCGGAATGTCCGCGCTCGCGCCTCCGGTGCGGTGACCCGTTTTGGGTCAACAATTCTGGCACCTGAATTGCACTGTAAGCAATGCCGGGGAACACTCCGGCGATCGTCCCCGAATATGGGGCCTCGCCGCTTCGCAAATGGAGCGGCGGGCCTTTTTTTGAAAGTTCGGTGGCGTCGAAGGTTTCCGACGCGTGGGCGTCGAAAAGCGGCCGATCAGCGGCTTAGCTGACCACGGTGCGCTTGCCCGATTTCCCCGATCAAGTGCTTATTCTCACAAGAGAAATTCTAACGCGCGCAAGCTTCTGTGCTTGACACAGGTCTCGACAATTGGATAAGTGGATACACAGATACGCTT
Organism: Mesorhizobium sp. M0048; assembly: GCF_040323405.1. Classification (NCBI taxonomy): domain Bacteria; kingdom Pseudomonadati; phylum Pseudomonadota; class Alphaproteobacteria; order Hyphomicrobiales; family Phyllobacteriaceae; genus Mesorhizobium; species Mesorhizobium sp. M0048. The sequence continues at coordinate 239,756 of NZ_JAMYUV010000006.1, forward strand.
TTGACCGGACCAAGGACGTGGCAGCAGACGCAATCGAGCCGTTGGGTATCACGACCGCCGAGGAGGAGGCTTATCGCCACATTCAGCGGGCTCTGAGGATGGGGCGTTACCGGGCCGGGGACCGGCTGATCCCGGAAGAGATCGCGACGGAAATCGGCATGAGCCGCATGCCGGTTCGCGAAGCATTCCGCCAACTGGCTGCGGAAGGTCTTGTGGTCATTCGCCCGAACCGTGGCTGCATCGTCGCCGGGCTTACCCTCGATGAGATCTACGAAACCTTTGAAATACGCTCCGTGCTCGAAGGGTTGGCGGTGAGGCTTGCCATGCCGCACATCGATGTCGAAGTGCTTGAAGAACTGGAACGCCAGCTCGACCGGATGGAGCGCGCCAGCCAGACCGGCAGCAGCGACTGGGTCGTGCGCCATCAGGCCTTCCATCTGCAGATTTGCCAATTGAGCAACAGAGCCAAGCTGGTCCGGCAGATTGCCAGCCTGCACGTCGTGATCGAGCCCTACCTGCGCATCTGGTTCGACTATGTCGACAAACCCGCCAGCGCGCGCGCCGAGCACGAGATCCTGATCGAGGTGTTGCGGTCAGGTGATGCCGGCAAGGCAGAGATCGTCATGCGGGATCATATCGTCGAGACAGCGCCGCTTCTGGCTAGCTTTGCAAGTCCCGGCCGCCGCTAGGAATACCATCTAAATCGTTGAAGCCGGAAGATAATCCGGCACGACGAAAGGGAACTGCCACACCGGCAAAAGAGGAGATTGACATGAAAATTAGCCGCATCGCAGCCATTGCGTCGGTCCTGTTCGGCCTGGTCCACGCCGCTGTCGCACAAGAAACGCCAAAGGCAATTACCATTGCCACCGAAGGAGCCTACGCGCCTTGGAACTTCACAACGGCCGACGGCAAACTGGACGGCTTCGAGGTCGATCTCGCCAATGATCTGTGCGGGCGAATGAAGATCGAGTGCAAGATAGTCGCACAGGACTGGGACGGCATGATCCCCGCGCTGACCGTCGGCAAGTTCGACGTGATCATGGCGAGCATGTTCATCACCGAAAAACGTCTGAAGGTCATCGATTTTACCCAGCCATATGCGGTGGATCCCTCAGGTTTCGCGGTCGCCAAGGATAGCGAACTGGGCAAGCTCGGCATTTCCAACGAGCGGTTCAAGCTGGACAATGAAGCCTCTGCGCAAGCGGCAATCGACAGGCTCAAGCCATTGCTGAAGGGAAAGATCATTGGAGTTCAGGCTGCGACGGCAAACCTGGAATTTGTAAGAAAATACTTCTCGGACGTCGCCGAGATTCGCGAATACAAGACCACCGAGCAACACGATCTCGATCTCGCCGCGGGTCGCATCGACGCGCTCTTCGCACAGCAGACAGCGCTGGCTGCCACGCTGAGCAAACCGGAGTTCAGCGACTATACGCTTGCAGGACCAGGATTTGTCGGGGGTCTCTTCGGCCTTGGCTCCGGGGCCGGTATCCGCAAAGAGGACACCAAGCTGAAAGACATGCTCAACGGCGCCATCGACGCCGCGACCGCCGACGGCACGATCAAAACCCTGTCGCTTAAATGGCTCAAGAGCGACGTCACTCCAGTCAAGTAGGCGCTTGCCGGCGAACGGCCATTCCTGACCCGTTTCGGAGCTGAGCCGTTCGTCCTGCCGGGGATATCAATGGTTGACGCATTCCGGCTGCTTGGTTTCCAGAACGGAGGTTGGGGGGCTGCTCTTCTCATGGCGGCCTCGATCACAGTGCTCCTGTCTGTGCTGGGCTTTGCGCTTGGCGCTGTATTTGGCGGGCTGGCAGCGGCCGGGCGTCTCCACAACTCCCAACTGCTAAGGTTCTTGGCCCTTGGCTATTGCACGGTTTTCAGGGGCGTGCCCGACCTTCTGACCATTTATCTGCTTTACTATGGAGGTAGTGTCGCCCTGACCTCGCTTGGTCATAGCCTGGGCGGGTCCGGATTCGTTGGCGTTCCGGCCTTTGCCACTGGAACCTTGGCTATCGCAATCATCTCGGGCGCCTATCAAGCCGAGGTCTATCGAGGGGCTTACGTCGCCATCGACCAGGGACAGCACGATGCCGCTTGCGCGCTTGGTCTCAACCGGCTGCAGCGGCTGCGCCAGATTATTTTTCCCCAGCTCCTGAGATACGCGCTGCCAGGCCTCGGCAATGTGTGGCAATTGGTTCTGAAGGACTCGTCGCTGATATCGGTAATCGGCCTCGTTGAACTGATGCGCCAGGCACAGATCGCCGCAGGTTCGACCCGTGAACCGTTCATCTTCTACATTGCTGCAGCCTTGCTCTATCTGGCTATCGCTTCCGTCACGGGCAATGCCTTTTACCGTCTGGAACGAAAGGCGCCGTGGCGCGTCCGGTCGGCATGATAGATTTCAGGTTTTTCCTCGAAATCCTGCCGAAACTACTCGCCGGCCTGCCGCTTACGATGGAACTGGCCCTGACTTCCATCGTTGCCGGCTTCGTTCTTGCCGTCACATTGGCGCTTGCCCAGCAATCGGAATCGCCCTTCGTCGTCCTACCGATCCGTGGCTTCGTTGCCGTGTTCAGGGGGACGCCCCTGCTGGTGCAGATTTTTCTGACCTATTATGGCCTTGGTCAGTTCCGGCACCAACTGTCGGCAATTGGATTATGGGCCGTTTTCCGCGAACCCTACTGGTGCGCAATCATCGCGCTGACACTCAACACCACCGCCTATGGCAGCGAAATCCTGCGCGGCGCGATTCAATCGGTGCCACACGGCCTTGTCGAAGCGGCCCGGTCTGTCGGCCTGTCCACCTGTTTGACCTATCGGCACGTTATCCTGCCGCTGGCCTTTCGCCAGGCGCTGCCGAGTTACGGCAATGAAATCATCCTGATGATCAAGGGCACGTCTCTGGCTTCCATCGTAACCTTGATGGAGGTGACTGGAATTGCCCAGGGATTGATCTCCCAGACCTACCGCGCCTTTGAAGTCTTCATCTGCGCGGGCGCCATTTATCTCACTTTGAACTTCGCGATCATCCGTGCCTTGGCGGCACTCGAATACTGGATGTCGCGGCATCTGCGGCACCGCCCCTCGACGATGAGCGACGCCGCCTCTTGAGCACGACCAGAAGGGCATAGCATGCGAAATTTTGAGAAACCAACGCGCTCGGTTGTCGTTTCACGCGAGGCCATGGCCGCCACCTCTCATCCGTCGGCGACCCTGACGGCGGTGGAGATCATGGCGGCCGGCGGCAACGCCATGGATGCCGCCATCGCAGCCTGCGCGGTGCAATGTGTCGTCGAGCCAGCCTCGACCGGCATTGGAGGCGACTGCTTCGCTCTTCTGTCGCGAAACGGATCCGGCGAGGTCATCGCCTACAACGGATCGGGCAGGACACCCGCCGCCCTGACAATTGACTGGTTCCTTGAACGTGGCATGGCGGAGGTGGCCCGTAATTCTCCTGGCTCCGTCACCATCCCGGGGGCGATCGATGCCTGGACCAGATTGCACGCTGATCACGGGCATATGCCCTTCGATCAAATCCTGGCCCCCGCTATACGTTTCGCCGAGGAAGGCTACGCCATTTCACCGCGGGTCCATCGTGATTGGGCGTTGGAAGAAGAACTTCTGGCCTCTGATGTTACGGCGAAACGGATTTTCCTGCCAAACGGCCGCGCGCCAGACGTTGGCGAAGTGCATCGCCAGCCTGAGTTGGCTGCAACGCTGCGGCTGATCGCCAAGAAGGGACGAGAGGCCTTCTACACTGGCCCTGTGGCCGAAGACATGGTCGCCTATCTTCGTGGGCTCGGCGGATTGCACACACTCGAAGATTTCGCCGCGGCAACAGGCGAGTACGTGACCCCGATCAGCGCGGCGTTTCGAGGCTGCGATGTGTTCGAATGTCCGCCGAATGGCCAGGGTGTGATCGCCCTGCTGATTCTAAACATCCTCTCGCGCTTCGAAGCCCACGGCGACCCGCAATCCGCGGACCGGCTTCACCTGGAAATCGAAGCAACACGCCTCGCTTACGCCGCGCGTGACCTGCTCGTCGCCGATCCCGACACTTCCGAGGTCCCGGTGGCCGAGATGTTGTCGAATGCCTGGGCCGATCGTCTGGCCGGCATGATTGACCTAAAGCGCGCCCGCGCGGACCTGCCGGCGTTCGATATGCCGCTGCACAGCGACACGGTCTATATTTCCGTTGTCGATAAGGACCGCAATGCGGTCAGTTTCATCAACTCGGTCTTCGACAGCTTTGGCTCGGGCCTGGTCTCGCCACGCTCCGGTGTCGTCTTGCACAATCGCGGGCAAAGCTTTTCGCTTGACCCCAGGCACCCCAATGCAGTGGCGCCGAACAAGCGACCTTTGCATACCATCATACCCGGGATGCTTGCGAGAGACGGCCGGGCAGAAATGCCTTTCGGCGTTATGGGCGGCTACTACCAGGCAATGGGCCACGCGCACCTGCTGACGAAGGTGCTCGATTTCGGGATGGATCTGCAGGAGGCGATTGATCTGCCGCGGGTCGCCCCCGTCAGCGGCACCATGAACGTCCAGGCCGAACACGGGCTCGCTGGCGAAACCGTAGCTGAACTTAGCCGACGCGGTTTCGAAATCATTCCCGCCACGGACCCGATCGGCGGTGCGCAGGCCATTCGCATTGATTGGGCAAACGGGACCCTGCTGGGCGGTTCTGAACCGCGCAAGGACGGCTGCGCCCTCGGTCTGTAGAGCGGTTATGGCCAGAGCGGGATCCGAGATGCCGAAGACGTTTTCATCGACATTTGACCGGCGTCGCTGGCGCCATGGTCCAGATAATTCTCGCACGCCATCGACAACGGCAGGCAGCTGGATGTAGCGACAAATCATAAGTCGCGACTTGGGCTAATCTGGTGAATTGAGCGTGGCAAAATCGATCTGACTCAGGCGAGCGGGATCGCCGATCACTTCAATGGCTCGGATTTTCTCCCCTGCCGCGTCTATCGTCAGTGCATATCGCGCACGTCCGGTCGGCGCCACAACAATCCCTGGCGCCCCGTTCAGAAGCATTGGCGTCGCGAATTGCGTACGTGCCGCGAAGGCAAGAGCCCCCCTCGCAACTGTTGTGGACCCATGTGCTTCCACCGCTCTTCCGTCAGGAGCCGCAGACGAATCAACACGGATAACGACGTCCGGGTCGAGGAGGGCCACGATCGCATCAATGTTGCCGGAACGAACTGCGTTAAGAAACTCATCCACAAGCCGCCGCCGCCCGTTCAATTCAGCAGCGGAAACAGTGGGCTGACCCCGTATGCGACGACGAGCTCGGCTTGCCAGTTGCCGCGCCATGACCGGGGTGCGGCCGACGATAGGGGCAATCTCTTCGAAGGGCACATCAAAGACGTCGTGCAGCACGAAGGCGACACGTTCGGCAGGAGCAAGCTTTTCGAGTACGACACTCAACGCAAGGCCGACCGAATCGGCAATCGCTAATTCCTTGTCGAGGTCCGCGGCGTCTCCCGAATCCGCGCCCCACGCGGAGAGCGCCTGCAGAGTCTCCGCGCGTGATTTGCGCGCCCGCAGCATGTCGAGGCAGACGCGCGCAACGACAGTAGTGAGCCAAGCGGTAAGATTGTCGACGCTCCGGGCATCTGAGCGGCTGAGGCGCAGCCACGCTTCTTGCACTGCATCGTCGGCCTCTGTCGATGAACCGAGCAGGCGGTATGCAACCTTCCGCAGACGCGTGCGGTCAGCTTCGAAGCGCTCTGCCAGCCATTCATCCGGTTCCATCTGTCCTGCAGACGCTCGCGCGACGCTACGGCACCGGCCCCTTCTATGCCGTCTTGGCCTTTCTGACGGTTGCGACCGGCATGTGGATGTACGTGGCCGGTGCCCGCGGCGTGTGGACAACGCTGAGCGTAGGCTTGGCAACACTGGCGCTGTTTCTCGGTGCATCGGCCAATCGGATCGCCGAGAGGAAGTGGGTCCACCTGGTCGGGACCATCCGGGGCTCTGCAACAGGAGACCAAGGCAGCGACGTGGCGACAGCAATCGCCAAAGCCGAAAGGGTCAACGTCGTGACAACGGTCGTGCTTGGGCTCGCGCTCCTCTGCGTGGTTCTGAGTCGAACTATGGCGTAACAACTCGCAAACGCGCGGCAATCCACATTGATCGCGGGAATTCGTATTCCCTCAACCACCGGCTATTTGTTCAAGCTCAGTCCTTCTTGAACTCGAATAGCTCGATGACGTTGCCCGATGGATCTTCGAGCAAGATGGCGCGACCGGCACCGCCGTCGCTGATGTCGCCGCGGAATCTTGCATCAGCCCGGCGCAACCGCTCAATGAGCACATCGAGTCCCTTCGTAACGATCATAAATCGGTTCCACCCGCCCGGCTTCGGATCGCCGCCCGCCTGACCACCGCTCCCCGCACCTGGGGCGCTGAGATACAGCGTCAAGTCGTCACGCAGCAGCGCGGCGAACTTGCCCGGATTGTGCATTTCGATCTTGAAATCGAGATAGTCTCGATAGAATGCGACCGCCTCATCGACGTCCGCAACGATGTATCGGACGGAAGCCATTCAACCTTCTCCTCTGTCTTGGAGCTACAACAGTCAACTTCGGCAAAGGTTTCCCTGTCGGTCGAGCTGAGTGCAGAAGCGGGCCTTCTGGATGCCAGCCGAAAAAGTCGGATGAGGTTTTTGGACAAAAAGATCAACCTCAGCAGGTCTTCGCTGACCAGACCGTCGGCATCAAACAGGGCGAGGACCATATCTGGCTGGTCAGTTTCGTGGACTATGATCTGGGATATATCGACCTGGAACAGAGAACGTTGCAGACCATCGACAACCCGTTCGGCACGAGGTTGTCACCCATGTCTCCGGTATAAACCGTAACCTATGTGTCCAGAATGGACCGGAGGTGGATGGTGCCCAGAGGCGGATTCGAACCACCGACACGCGGATTTTCAGTCCGCTGCTCTACCAACTGAGCTATCTGGGCCTGCTCCGGCGGGCGGCAATCTGCACACCGGGTTCATGAAAGCGCCGTCGGCACCCCTTGAAAGCGCGTGGGTTATAGCACGGGAATTCGGCCTGTCCAGCGCTTAGAGCATGATCCCGAAAAGTGGAATCCGGTTTTCGGAAAAAAGATTATGCTCAGACAAAAAGCATGATCCCGAAAAGTGGAATCCGGTTTTCGGAAAAAGATTATGCTCAGACAAAAAGCATGATCCCGAAAGTGGAATCCGGTTTTCGGAAAAGATCATGCTCAGACAAAAGTACGCCTCCGGCGAAGGCCGCCTTGCGCGAGCACGGCACGGTAGCGAGGCTGCGCTCTTAAGATCGTCCTTACGACCGTAGCTAGCAGCACAGCATGAGCCATGTGACATTATTGACCGGGCCGGAGCGGCGGCGTCGTTGGAGTGAAGAGGATCAGTGCCGGATACTGGCCGCGGCATTCGCGCCCGGAGCCACGGTGGCGGCGGTGGCGCGTCAGTGCGATGTCGCGACCAGCCTGATCTATAAGTGGCGCCGCACGGTGAGAGCCCGCGAGACGGGCTTTGCCGAAGTTGTCGTGGTTCCCGATAAGCTTGTCGCCGCTTCGGTGCCGGCGGCGCCGCCAGCGGTGATCGAGCTGGAGATCGCCGGCAAGGTGCGGCTGCGGATTCCGCTGACCACGCCGCCGACACTGGCGGCGGCGATGGTGAAGGCGCTGGGCGTTTCATGATCCCGGTTCCGAGCCAGGTGCGGATCTGGTTGGCGGTCGGCCGGACCGATATGCGTCGCGGGATGCAAGGGCTCGCTCTGCAGGTTCAGGAGACGTTGGGCCGGGATCCGCATGCCGGCGATCTTTATGTCTTCCTTATCTGGCATGATGGGCTCGGCATGTCGCTATATGCAAAACGGCTCGAGAAGGGCCGGTTTCTATGGCCGTCGCCGGCGGACGGCACGGTTTCCATATCACCGGCGCAGCTCGCCTACATGCTCGACGGGATCGATTGGCGCAACCCGCGTCACACGTTCCGCCCGCAGCGCGCGGGCTGAGTTTTTCTTTGAGTTTGCGCCATTTTCCGCGAGTCAGCGGACGCGTTTTATGATTCATTCCAGGGCATGGTTGCCACCGCCCAGGATGCTGTTCCGGACGATATCGGCGCGCTGAGAGCAGCGCTGACCGCGGCGCTGGCCAGAGCCGAAGACGAGGCCGCGCGCGCTGCGCTGGTCGAGGCCGAACTGGCGGTCGCCAGGGCCAAGGCATCGGGTGATGCGGCGCTGATCGCACATCAGGATCTGACGATCCGGAAGCTGCAGCGGGCGCTGCATGGTCAGAGTTCTGAACGCTCAGCCCGTCTGCACGACCAGATGGAGCTCACCTTCGAGGAACTCGAGAGCACGGCGACGGAAGACGAGATCGCCGCCGAACAGGCCGCGGCCCGGACCACCGAGGTGGCGCCTTATGTGCGCAAACGACCAGCGCGCCAGCCATTTCCCGAGCATCTGCCACGCGAACGCGTGGTCGAGCCGGCGCCGAGCGCTTGCCACTGCTGTGGCGGTCATCGGCTGCGCAAGCTTGGTGAGGATATCACCGAGACGCTGGAGGTGGTGCCGCGGCAATGGAAGGTGATCCAGCACGTGCGGGAGAAGTTCACCTGCCGCGACTGCGAGACGATCAGCCAGGCTCCGGCGCCGTTCCACGCCACCCCGCGCGGCTGGGCCGGTCCCAGCCTGCTGGCGATGATCCTGTTCGAGAAGTTCGGCCAGCATCAGCCGCTCAACCGTCAGGCTGAACGCTATGCCCGCGAAGGCGTGCCGCTCAGCCTGTCGACGCTTGCCGACCAGGTCGGCGCCGGCGCCGCGGCGCTGATGCCGCTGTTCAGGCGACTCGAAGCCCATGTGCTGGCCGCTTCACGTTTGCACGGCGACGACACGACGGTGCCGGTCCTGGCCAAGGGCAAGACCGAGACCGGCCGATTATGGGCCTATGTGCGCGACGACCGTTCGGCGGCGCCGATCCTCCGGCGGCAGTGTTCTACTATTCCCGCGATCGTCGAGGGGAACATCCCGCGGCGCATCTCGCCGGCTGGAGCGGCATTCTGCAGGCCGATGCCTTTGGCGGCTATGGCGATCTCTATGCGACAGGCCGTCAGCCGGCGCCTGTTCTGGAAGCCAGCTGCTGGGCCCACAGCCGGCGCAAAGTGTTCGAGCTGGCCGATATCGAAGCGGCGGCGCGCAAGAAGGCGCGCGGCGAGAAGCCCAACCTAGTCTATCCGCTAGCGGTTGAAGCCGTGAAGCGCATCGATGCCCTGTTCGATGTCGAACGCGAGATCAACGGCCTGTCGCCAGGCCAATGCCACGCCGTGCGCCAGGAGCGGAGCCTGCCGCTGGTCACCGAGCTCGAGAGCTGGATGATCGAGACGCGCGACAAGCTCTCGCGCGGGCACGACCTGATCAAGGCGTTCAACTACATACTGCGCGCTGGTCATCCTTCACCCGGTTCCTCGACGATGGGCGGATCTGCCTATCCAACAATGCAGCCGAGCGAGCCCTGCGCGGCATCGCTCTCGGCAGAAAGTCCTGGCTGTTCTGCGGTTCCGATCGCGGCGGACAGCGCGCTGCCGTTCTCTACAGCATGATCGTCAGCGCCAAGATGAACGATATCGACCCGCAGGCCTGGCTCGCCGACGTCCTCGCCCGGATTAACGATTACCCGGAATTGAAGCTTGACGAACTGCTGCCCTGGAACTGGCGGCCGTTCGTAAATCAGACCAAGCTTGTAGCATGACCCCTACGGCGCCTTCCGATCACGTGGCACTGCGCAACACGTTTGTGCGCCCCTTTTACCTTAGTCTCCTGCATGCAAATTTCAGACGCCCCGATCGGGCTGATGGCAGCGGCATCAGACAAGCGATCGTAAATGCCGCGAACACCATTTCGGACGAACAAATCGAAAGACTTTTGATCGAGCGCGAGTGGCGGGGTCGCCTCTGTGCTGCTTGGTTTATAGGTCTCAGCAAACGTACTCGCTTCGTCAACTTGATCGGCAAGCTGCTCCTCGCAAGCGAGATGGTTTACTCCGGGCAAGGATACTGCGTAGCGTTGGGCTTAGTCGGAGGCGAGCATTGTGCCGGCCTTTTAAGATCATACCTCAATGCCTACCTACCTCTAAATGGTCGAGTTTATAACCAGAATTGGGCGATAGGAGCACTCGCTCACATCGAAGCTGTCCCCGCTCCAGAATTCCTCGATCAGACTCTTTGGCGGCATGGTGATTACTTCATGGATCCTCAAAATGGGATCGAAGAATTTAGCAGGATAATCTCTTACCTTTACCAGAACCACATGATCCATGACGCGAGCTGACGACGCCCGAGCCGCTATCTTCACTCGGTGCGCTTAATACCTGCGGTCTTCACCGGATGCGTACAGGCAAAACGCCAGAACCTGTTCCGTCCGACAGTGCCCGGATGGAACAAGTTCTGGACATTGATTTCAGTCGGAAGCGACAGGCAGTCCGCAAGGCCGATCATCGGTCACGATCGCGGCTGCGAAACCGTCCCAAGCCTGTGGAAAACCGCAAGTGGACGGTGCTATTTCTGGTCGTCGTTCTCATCCTCGTCGTCGCGGCCCGGGATGACGTAGACCCCCTTCAGCCAGCGGTTGAGGTCGATGTCCTTGCAGCGCGTCGAGCAGAACGGGTAAGTTTCGCGCGCCGATGGCTTGCCGCATTCCGGGCATGGCCGCTTGGGCCGCAACGGCGTGACCTTGTCGTCCGGGCTCATAGCCGCGTACCCGACAGCCAGTTGGCCTGCACCTTGAAGCCTTCGCCGCTGAGCAGCGCCACCGTCTCGTAGAGCGGCAGGCCGACGACGTTGGTGTAGGAGCCGACAAGCTTGACGACGAAGGCGCCGGCAAGCCCCTGGACGGCATAGCCGCCGGCCTTGCCGCGCCATTCTCCCGACGCGATGTAGGCCTCGATCTCCTCGCGCGGCAGCCGCTTGAAGCGCACCCTGGTTTCGACCAGCCGCAAGCGCTGCTTGCCGCCTGGCGTGATCAGGCAGATGCCGGAATAGACGCGGTGCGAACGGCCGGACAAAAGCCCGAGGCAGTTGGCGGCGTCATCGAGCGTCTCGGCCTTGGGCAGGATGCGCCGCCCGACGGCGACCACGGTGTCGGCGGCCAGCACGAATGTCGGCACGTAGTCGGTCTCGGTCTTCAGCGAGGCCAGCGCCTTCTCGGCCTTCTGCGTCGCCAACCGCTTGGCCAGCGAGCGCGGATGCTCGGCACGCAGCGGCGTCTCGTCGACATCGGCCGGCAGCACGCGGTCCGGCTCGATGCCGGCCTGCTGCAGCAGCTCGATCCGGCGTGGCGAACCCGAGGCAAGCACGAGCTTCTGCAAAATGCCCATCGCGATCCCGGCCGGGTCCTTGAACTTACTTGAAGCGGTAGGTGATGCGGCCCTTGGTCAGGTCGTAGGGCGTCATCTCGACCAGGACCTTGTCGCCGGTCAGAACGCGGATGCGGTTCTTGCGCATGCGGCCGGCCGTATGGGCGATGATTTCATGTTCGTTTTCGAGCTTGACCCTGAACATCGCGTTGGGCAGCAGTTCCGTGACGACACCTGGAAACTCGAGGACTTCTTCCTTCGGCATTCGATACCTTTGCTTGGATGGGTACTTCCAGCGCCCCGGCCGGAAAGTTGCGCGGAACCTATATGATAAACGTCCGCTTGTGAACATGCTTAATCCGCGGCGTTTTCAGCCCCGTTGCCGAGAAAACGGCGGCCGATCCGCGCCTTCAGCCGCTCGCGCACGTCGCGATAGGCAGCCATGATCTGCTCGCGCGTGCCGCTGACGCCGGTCGGGTCGGGCATCGGCCAATATTCGACTTCGACGGCCAGCGAACGGGTGAGCTCGAGCGCGGTGTGGTGGGCTTCCGGCGCCAGCGTCACGATCAGGTCGAAATAATCGTCCTCGAGGTCGTCCATCGTTCTCGGGTGCCGTTCGCCCAGTGAAAGGCCCTCTTCGGCCAGCACGGCATCGACGAACGGATCGCGTTCCCCGCCGCGCACCCCGGCCGAGGCGACGAAGGTGGTGGGCGGGAGCACCTTGCGTGCCAGCAATTCGGCCATCGGCGAGCGCACTGCGTTCATGCCGCAGACAAACAGGATCGAGCGGGGCAGGATCGGGCGGGGCAGCGGGGCGGCCAGTTCAGCCTCGCCAGTGCAGCACGCAAACCAGCGTGAACAGCCGGCGCGCCGTGTCGAAGTCAATCTCGATCTTGCCGGCAAGCCGGTCCATCAGCGTTTGCGAGCCTTCATTGTGCAGGCCGCGCCGGCCCATGTCGATCGCCTCGATATGGCTGGGCGTCGCGGTTCGGATGGCATCATAATAGCTTTCGCAGATCATGTAGTAATCCTTGACGATGCGCCTGAGCGGCGTCAGCGACAGAATGTGGGTGACCACAGCTGCGCCGTCCTCGCGCGTCACGGCGAAAACCAGCCGGGATTGGGCCAGCGACAGTTTTAGTCGGTACGGCCCGGCGCCATCGTCATTGACCGGTTGAAAACGGTTCTCCTCGATCAGGTCGAAGATCGCCACCGCCCGCTCATGCTCGACATCGGGCGTCGAGCGGCCGATCGTCTCGTCGAGCTCGACATCGATCAGCCTGGCGCGGGTTTGGTCGTAGTCGGACATGTCTACATGTTCAGCCGGATGCCGACGGAGCGTCCATGCGCATCGAGGCCTTCCGCCTTGGCGAGCGTAATCGCCGCCGGCGCCAGCGCCCGCAACTGCTCCGGCCCGAGCTTCAGGACCGAAGTGCGCTTGACGAAATCGAGCACCGAAAGTCCGGACGAGAAGCGCGCCGAGCGCGCTGTCGGCAGCACGTGGTTGGAGCCGGCGACATAGTCGCCGATGGCCTCCGGCGTGTGGCGGCCGAGAAACACCGCACCGGCATTGCGCATTCGCGCCAGGAAAGCTTCGGGGTCGTCGATGGCAAGCTCGACATGTTCGGCGGCGATGCGGTCGACCAGCGGCAGTGCCGCCTCGATCGTCGGCACCAGGATCACCGCGCCGAAATCGCGCCAGCTCGCCGCCGCCGTTTCTCCGCGCGGCAGGTTCTGCAACTGCCGCTCCACCGCCTGTTCGACCGCTGCGCCAAAAGCAGAATCGTCGGTGATCAGGATCGACTGCGACGATACGTCGTGCTCGGCCTGGGCGAGCAGGTCGGCGGCGATCCAGTCCGGATCGTTGCTGCCGTCCGCCACAACCAGCACTTCCGAAGGCCCGGCGATCATGTCGATGCCGACCGTTCCGAACACCTGGCGCTTGGCCGCCGCGACATAGGCATTGCCGGGGCCGACGATCTTGGCGACGGGTTTTATCGTTTCGGTGCCATAGGCAAGGGCGGCGATCGCCTGGGCGCCACCGACGCGGTAGATTTCTGAGACGCCGGCAAGGTCGGCTGCCACCAGCACGAGCGGCGGCACGTCGCCGCCGGAGGCCGGCACCACCATGGCGATGCGCTCGACGCCGGCGACCTTGGCCGGCACCGCGTTCATCAGCACCGAGCTCGGATAGCTCGCCGTGCCGCCCGGCACATAGAGCCCCACGGCCTCGATCGCCGTCCAGCGCGAGCCGAGCTCGACGCCGGCGGCATCGGTGTAGCGGTCGTCCTGCGGCAGCTGGCGCTGGTGATGGACGCGGATGCGCTCGCGGGCGAATTTCAGCGCCTCGACCGTTTGCGGATCGGCTGCATCGTAAGCCTGGGCAATGTCGTTCCTGGAGACGGCGATGCCGAGCTCGGCCAGGTCGCCGCCGCCGAATTTCTGCGTGTACTCGACCAGCGCGGCGTCGCCCTCGGCGCGCACCTTGGCGATGATCTCGCGCACCACGGCGTCGACATCGGCCGAGACTTCCCGTTTGGTCAGCAGGAACGCGGCAAAGCGCTGCTCGAAATCGGCGTCGGACTGGCGAAGCGTGATGGCCATCGGCTCAAACCCTGTGGGCCGGGCGCGACGTCGCTTCCCAGGCGCCGCCGACATCGGCAAGCCGCGCCTCGATGCATTCGACATCGAGCATGATCGCGCCGCCGCCCGAAAAGATCAGCTCGACGATGCCGGCCGGCTTGTCGAGCGCGAGAAAGCTGATCGCCAGCAGCGACAGCACTTCGTCGGGCTTGTCGCGGGCAATGCCGCTGGTCTTGGCGCCGAGCACCCGGTCGAAATGCAGCACAGCCTGCCGCCGCTCATTGTGCTGGCGAAAGAAGCCGGATTTGGCCTCCCAGACGAAGCGATTCATGGTCAGCACGAAGCGCTTTACCGAAGGCAGGTATTCAAGATCGCTGACCTTCATGACGGCATCCTGGACATGCGCCGAGATGATGCTCAGATCCTGATCGTCGAGCGCGACAAGCTTGAGGGCCATGCGGATTTCACACCTGAAGGTTGGACTATTCAGCCTTCTGTTAGGCGGTCTTTCCGGTCCGTGCAACCGCGCCACAAGCCCTGCGGAAAGGCTCTAGCCCGAAATGCGCTCGATCTCCGCGCCGCAGCCGGACAGCTTTTCCTCCAGCCGCTCGAAGCCGCGGTCGAGATGGTAGACGCGGTTGACCGTGGTTTCGCCTTCGGCGGCGAGGCCGGCGATGACCAGCGACACCGAGGCGCGAAGATCGGTCGCCATGACCGGCGCGCCCTTCAGCTTCGCCACCCCGTCGACGATCGCGGTCTGGCCGGACAGCGTGATGTGGGCGCCGAGCCGGGCGAGTTCCTGGACGTGCATGAAGCGGTTTTCGAAGATCGTCTCGGTGATGCGCGACTTGCCCTTGGCCATCGTCATCAGGCCCATGAACTGCGCCTGCAGATCGGTCGGGAAAGCCGGGAATGGCGCCGTCGTCACGTCAACCGGTGAAATGCCGGCGCCATTGCGCCTGACGCGGATGCCGGAATTGGTCTGCGTGATCTCGGCGCCGGTCTGCGAAATGATGTCCAGCACCGTCTGCAACAGGTCGGGCCGCGCGCCTTCGAGCACGACGTCGCCGCCGGTCATCGCCACCGCCATAGCATAGGTGCCGGTCTCGATACGGTCGGGGATCACCCTGACGCGCGCGCCCGACAGCGCCTCGACGCCGTCGATGGTGATGGTCGCCGTGCCGGCGCCGGAGATCTTCGCGCCCATGGCGTTGAGGCATTCGGCCAGGTTGACGATCTCCGGCTCGCGTGCGGCGTTTTCGAGCACCGTCTCGCCCTTGGCCAGCGAGGCCGCCATCATCAGCACATGGGTGGCGCCGACCGAGACTTTCGGAAACACATAGCGGTTGCCGACAAGCCGGCCGTTCCTGGTTTTGGCGATGACGTAGCCGGTGTCGACGTCGATATCGGCGCCCAGCGCCTGCAGGCCTTCGAGGAAGAGGTCGACTGGGCGCGTGCCGATGGCGCAGCCGCCGGGCAGCGACACCTTGGCTTCGCCCATGCGGGCCAGCAGCGGACCGATCACCCAGAACGAGGCCCGCATCTTCGACACCAGCTCGTAAGGCGCCGTCGTGTCGACAATGTTGCGGGCGGAGAAAGTGATGGTGCGCGAATAGCCTTCCTGCTGCTTTTCGCGGCGGCCATTGACAGAGTAGTCGACGCCGTGATTGCCGAGGATGCGGATGAGCTGCTCGACATCGGCCAGATGCGGCACGTTTTCCAGCGTCAGCGTGTCGTCGGTCAAAAGCGAAGCGATCATCAGCGGCAGCGCGGCGTTTTTCGCGCCCGAGATCGGGATGCTTCCGGCAAGCTTGTTGCCGCCGACAATTCTGATGCGATCCATGAAGAGCGTCCCCTCGGCTAAAAGGCCGTTTTAAATCGGTTGAGTCTGTTGCCGCCATCTAGACCATTGGCCGGCTTGGTTCAAGAAACAGGCTATTCCCCACTTTGGCCCACGCTGATTTGGCCAAAGTACCGGCGACCAACATAGCCGATTCGCATTAATCTTTTTTCATCGCCGCCTGCAGCCCGTCCGGCCGCTGGTCGGCGTCGCCGGTCCTTCGTGAGCGCAATTGCGCCTTGCGCTTCTGCAGATTGGCGCGCAACTGCTCGGCCAGCCGGTCCTTGCGGCCAGTTCCTGCCTTTTTCGCGGAACCATCCTTCTTCGGTGGCTTGTTCGGAGAAACTGCCTTGTCGTTCATCGTTCCGTCCCCGGCCCGGCGACCCGCCGGTACGGATCAAGGGATAGCCAACATTGTGGCACGGCCATGTCCGCAACGATCGCCTGGTGCGGCCTTTCAACCCGGCCCCGTTTGTGCCCTTGTCTTGGCCTTGCGCTTGCCGGTTCGATATGGCAGAAGCCCCGCCATCGGCGGCTGCGGTAGCTCAGTGGTAGAGCACTCCCTTGGTAAGGGAGAGGTCGAGAGTTCAATCCTCTCTCGCAGCACCAGATCACCTACCCAGCACACGTCAGGCCAACGGCGAAGGTGGGTCTTTGTCAGCAGGGAGGCGCCGTTCCTGGGCGACACGCGGCTGACCCGACCGACTTTGTTGCCACCGACAGAGCCCCGGAACATAATACCCGCAGCGCACCCTATGGAGTTACGCCCAGGGCGCGCAGTGCCTTGCTTGCCGCGACATATTCGATGAAATCGCGGGGGCAGTCGCGGACGGCTAGCCGGTAAAGTCGCAAGGCCTTGTCGGGATGGCCCTTGAGTTGGTGGAACTCCGCGGCATAAAAATCGGCCTCACACACATTTCCCCGGTTCCTGCTCGGGACCGGGTCGTCTGCTTCGGCGAGTGCCGATTCGGGCGTCTGCTCCCCAAGGAACATGCGAACGAGCGGGGCAGGCCATTTGGTCATGTCCAACTTACTGGTAGCCTCACGCAAATTGCTAACGCCGCTATTGCGCTGCTCCGCCAGATCCGCCCAAATCGCATAATAGGCATTGTCGGGTGCTAGTGCTGCCGCCGTGGCAAGATCGGCTTGCGCTTTCGCCGGATCTCGGCCGTAGAAATAGTAAATTCCCCTGCTTCCATACGGGTTGACATAGGTCGGATCGAGTGTGATCGCCTGGCT
The DNA here is from genome assembly GCF_040323405.1 of Mesorhizobium sp. M0048. Taxonomy (NCBI): domain Bacteria; kingdom Pseudomonadati; phylum Pseudomonadota; class Alphaproteobacteria; order Hyphomicrobiales; family Phyllobacteriaceae; genus Mesorhizobium; species Mesorhizobium sp. M0048. The sequence continues at coordinate 256,780 of NZ_JAMYUV010000006.1, forward strand.
ATAATCGGCGACGGCGCGCTCTGCATCACCCTTTGCGCCCCATGAAATGGCCCGGTTATTGTAAGCGTAGGGGTGTTGGGGATTGAGGCTGATCGTCTCGTCGAAATCGGCGATGGCGCGGTCGAATTCGCCCATCCTGTTGAAAACGAAGCCGCGGTTGTTGTAGGCCTCCAGATATTTCGGATCGAGCTCGATGGCGTGGCTGTAGTCGGCGATGGCGCGAGTGTCGTGGCCCTTGTGAGCCCAAGCGAGACCGCGGTTATAGATGGCCATGGCTTTTTCCGGATCGAGCTCGATCGCCCGGTCGAAGTCGCTGATGGCGCTGTCGTTCTCGCCCTTATCGAGCCAAAGAAGTCCGCGCTCGTTGTAGGCATCGGTGTCGTTCGGATCGAGGGCGATGGCGTTGTAGTAGTCCACCATGGCCAGGTCATTGTCGCCGCTGTCAGCCCAGGCGATCGCCCGGTTGTGGTAAGCGTTGGCGCGACTCTTCGGGCTTCGCGCCCCGTCCTCGATGATCCGCGTGCAGGCGGCGATCCGCTGTGAGCCTGCAGCGGCGCCTCCGCAATCGTCAGTATCCTCAGCCAAGGTAGGGGCAGCGAGCGCAAGCAGCACAACAAGACCGACCAGCACCCGCTGTGCCGCTTGAATTGACCGTTCGATTGGCCGCCCATCAAACATCATGCCAGCAGATTTCGGATCACAATTGCGGGTTGTTGGTCTCCTGCCAATCTGATCAAACAAATCCTGGTTCTGCGCAAGGCATCGCCGCAAAGAAAATGGGTTGATAAATATTGGATTGAGCTGATCGCTAGATGTGGGCTTGCTCGCGCTCGAGTCCGCGCTCCAAAGGAGGCTAGCACTACTTTGGCAGATTTTTAGCGGAGAGGGTTCTGCGGCAGTGGGGACAACGGATTGGGGGCGGCTGCGCGAGCGCGGTGAGGATGGCTTGCCTGACGGCGGGTAGGCTCGGTTGGGGCGGCGGGCCGAGGATTCTTTTTTCCCCCTCCCGCTTGTTTGAGGCGGCGAGATTGCAGGAAGGCGTAGGCGATCATCGTCATCAGCGCGTGCCGGTGCAGGCCCGTCCATGAGCGCCCCTCGAAGTGGTCGAGGCCAAGTTCCTCCTTGAGCTGCTGATGCGCCTGTTCGCAGACCCAGCGCGCCTTGATGGCGCCTGCGATCT